>VGFA01000021.1 GCA_016869025.1 Armatimonadota bacterium
AGAGGCGACGATCTTCGTGTATCTTAGCCTGTCCCATGTTATCGAGGCGCGGACGAAGTCGAGCGGGCCGGTGTTGTCTGAGAGCAGGAAGGCGCCACGCCAGCCCGGGCCCCACCATAGATAGTCCCTGCCGGCCTGGCCTAGAAGCCCCATCGACTCGGCGCTGAGATATGCGCGGCGCACACCGGCGGTGGGGTCGTCGCCCCATGTCAGGCCCTTGAGGATGTCGGCGCCGGCGGCAAGAGTGGGGCCGAAGCCGAGGGTGCCCTGCACCTGCAGGCGAAGGCTGCTCCCCTCGGCGCGCTCCATCCAGTGGGGCTCGCCCGACTCGATCCGGGCGACCGTGGCGCGGGCCAGGCGCACACCCCAACCGGTGAGCGCCTTCGCGGAGGGCGCCATTGGGGGATCGGTGATCCGGTAGCCGAGCAGCGCGAGCTCGTCGGCGAACTCGAGCACCAGTGCTTCGAGATCTTCCAGCACAAAGCGGGGGCGGGATGTTCTGGGCGCTGCCGCGCCCCGCTCCATGGCAAGGCGCTCCAGGCCCCAGGCCACCATCTTGGCCAGCTCCATTCGGGTCTGGGGGCGGGTTGAGGCCGCCCACAGCGGCGCCACGCCCCAGGAGGCCAGGCGGTAGAGGGTCTGGTAGGTCCAGTGCTGCGCGGGAACGATCTCCAGGGGGTGCGAGGCGGCCGGGTGTACCGGGAGCAGCGCTCCTAGGAGCGCTGCTGACATGCCGGCCGCGAGCACCGCGCGCCGCCGGTTGCGCGGCGCGACCATCACCGCAAGAGCGTCCGCAGATCGGCTAGGCCCCCAAGGATCGCGACTATGTTCTCGAAGGCCAGCGGGTTGTCGGGTACGTAGATCACATCGCCCCGCCGCAACGGCACGTCACGCGCCGCGTCGCCTTCGCGCAGGATCTTGTGCAGGTCCAGCGGGATCAGGCGCAGGGGCGGGCCCGCCTGCCTGGCCACGGTCACCGTGGCCAGCGGCAGCGGCTCACCGGCGGCCTCGCCGGTGCGGCGGATCACATGGGCCCTTCCGAGCATCGCCCGGCGCGTGGGACCGCCGGCAAGGCCGATGGCCTGCAGGGCGGTCATCGTCCCCCTCAGTGGGAAGACCCCGGGCCGCGCGACCTCGCCCAGGACGTAGACGCGGGAGGTCAGGTCCTCGGGGACAACCAGGGTGTCGCCTGTCTCGAGGCCGCGGTTGAGGTTGAGGTCGCCCTGGAGCAGGAGCCGCTCGAGATCTATCGTGATCTGGGGGGAGCCGCCGCGGATCAGGCGCACCTCGCCCAGGCCCGCGGTCTCGGCCAGGCCTCCGGAGGCGGCCAGGGCGTCCAGCACGGTCGAGCCCATGCGCAGCTCGTACACGCCGGGGCGCGTGACATGCCCCAGCACGGTGATGCGCACGCGGCGGAACTCGCGCACTATCACCGCGACCTGCGGGTTCTTGATGTAGCGCGCATAGATGGGGGCCAGCCGCTCACGGAGCTGGTCAGGGGTCAGCCCGGCGGCCCTGATCTCGCCCACCAGCGGGAGCGAGATCATCCCGTCCGGGCGGACCGTGACGACGCGTGACAGGTCGTCGTTGCCGTAGACGGAGACCTCTATCACGTCCTCGGGGCCGAGCACGTACGGCTGCTGCGCTCCGGCGCTCTGCGCAGGGAACGCGGCAGGGAGCATCGTCGCGGCGACGATGGCAAGCAGCGCAGCCGCGGCGCGGCGTTGTGCAGGGGTCATCTGATCACCGCCTTGGGATGGTGGCGCGGGTTCAGGCGTGCATGGCTCCGCCGCAAATGGGGCGTGATCCGCGCGCCCCACCGCCGGGGGATGGTCGAGTTGGGATGCCTCAATACTGCCTGTCAGCCTTCTGTCTTGCCTCTGCCTGTCTAGAGCGTCTCCAGATCCAGCTCGCCCACTTCCACGGGCGTGTCATGGCCCAGGATGTGCAGCAGTATCCTCACACGGCCTTCGCGCGAGGTGGGCCTCTCGAATATGCCTTCTAGATCGCTGAGCGGGCCGTACAGCACTCTCACGCGCTGTCCCGGCGTCCAGGTCGCGCCCACACGAACGAACCCCATCGGGTCGGCCCGCTCGTGGATCGCCTCGACAACCTGGTCGGGCACCGGGGTGGGCCGATCACCTTCCCCGAGGATGCGCCGCACTCCAGGGGTCCAGCGCACGGCATCCCAGAGCTGCGGAGTCAGGCTCATCCGCAGGAACATGTAGTTTGGGAACATGGGCTCGACCATCGCCAGGCGACGGCCCCAGCGGCGCCGCACGGTCTCGATGCGGGGGGAGTAGTGCTCGATCCCCTCGGCCCGCAGCCGGAGGTGGGAGAGCACGCGCGTCTCCTGACGCGGCTTCAGGTGTGCGACGTACCAGGCGGCGCCTTCGGTCCTGAGGAAACAAACCCCCTTGCCGCTGGGGGGTTGGATGACCCGGGTGTTGGGGCTGCCGGAGCCTGCGTCCAAGTCGCACCCTGTTTAGGAGAGGTGGTGATTAGTTCGTCGTGCGGTTACGAAATCCTTCGTCGGCCACGCGTGCTGACAATCGTATGCGATCGTGCAATCGGGGCAAAGGAGACGAGGCGTATCCAGTATACCTCGTCCCAGTCGACATCCCGCAGGTAGGAGTCCCGCAGGAACTCGTCTTTAGCCTTTCCCCGAAGAGGCTCGAGCTTCTGCAAGCACGTCAACAGCCGCTCCAAGCGCCGCTCGATACCGCTGAATTCCGGTTTCATAATCGCCCTCTTCAAGGAGTTCTCTTCGCTGGCGGCGCAACACGGGCAGGAAGTCGCCGTAGAGACCCAGCGTCCGGGCCTCGAACTCCACGCGGCTTGCGCGATCGGTTTCGTAGACAAGCCTGCCCGTGGCTATCACGTTGTACTGGAGCTCGACCGGCGCCCTGTTCAGCACGACGAGATCCACGCGGCCGGCTCCCAGGAGCCCGCCGAGCCGGTGCTCGAGGGCGTATCTACCGCTGGCAGGGGGTTCTTTCAAGAACAGGATGGCAACGTCGCAGTCGCTCTGCGGGCCTGCCGCTCCTTGTGCCCGCGAGCCAAAGAGATAGACCAGCGTGATACCCAGGTCCTCGGCCTCCTGGGCGAAGAACCGCTTCAGTTCTCCAGCGAGCTCAGTCTCTCGGCCCATGCACATCTCATCCTTCGGGACCTATCATCCATCCTGCCCACGCGGCTGTCCAGTCCGCATACTCCTGTCGTGGGGCCGAGGTCCTGGGACAGCGGCCCATGATGCGCCGCAGAAGAGCATCATGATTGCAGCTTGCCATCGATTCGAATACGATTCGTCGCAAGAACGAGACTAGGTGCCGCCGTGGGTCCATCACGCAGGAAGCCGTGGCTCAAGCCCAAGGTCCTCAGGAGTTCTGGCGTCACGCCCGCCGAGTACGGGAGGCTGTCCAGGCCAGGTACGGAGCGTTTCCTGACAGCGCCGCGTTCATCCGAGAGGATCGCCGGCGGTGACCGCTGTACCCGCGGTGGTAGTGGACACAAGCGTCGCGGTCAAATGGTCTTTCGATGAGCCGTACTCTCGCGAGGCCCTGCACCTGCTCGAGGCGTTCGAGCAGGGTCGGCTTAGACCCCTGGCCCCGGACCTGATCTATGCCGAGTTCGCGAATACGGTATGGAAGCGGGTCTCCGCGGCCCATGTGAGGGCTGAAGATGGGGAGGCTTTGATCGCGGCCTTCCTCGATCTCCCGCTGGAGGTGACGCCCAGCCCCATCGTGCTCCCACCGAGAGAGCACGAGCGCCGGCTTCCCTCAGGTCAGGTGGGTAGGTGACGGCGTCCGAGGAGGTCCTTGACGGCGACCGGTCCCTGCTGCTAGGGCCGCTCTCCTCGGAACTCGTTCTTCTCCAAGAACCGGTCGCACGCCGCGCGCAGGGTCGTTTCGGCGTCTACCCCTGCGGCTTGGGCCAAGGCAACGACCGAGAGGAGCAGTTCCTCGACCAGCTCGCTCGGCACCTGCTCGGCCGACGTCGCATCGGCCGGTGCCGCACCGACCGTCGTCGCATCGAGGGCCTGCCGGACTCCCTCCAGCGCCAACCTGAAATCCGGCTCCGCATTCTCCTCTCCCTGCCGCGCAGCCCGCTCGACAATCTTCTGCGCGCGGGCCAGCGCCGGTAGCGACGCCGGGATTCCGTCGAAGACCCCCCGCTGTGGGGCCTCGCGCCGTTTGATCTCGTGCCACTGGGCCAGGACCTCGCCGGGAGTTCCAAGAGCCGTCCCCCCGAAGACGTGCGGGTGGCGGGAGATCAGCTTGCGCACCAGGCCGTCCACGATGTCACCCGCATCGAAGGCGCCGGTTTCCTTCGCCATCTGGCCGTGGAAGACAACTTGAAGCAGCAGGTCGCCCAACTCGTCGCACAGCGCGGCGGAATCACCGCGCGAGATCGCCTCGAGGGTCTCGTGGGCCTCTTCCAGCAGGTACGGCGCCAGCGAGGCGTGCGTCTGCTCGCGGTCCCACGGGCAGCCGTCAGGCCCGCGCAGGCGGGCCATCACCGCGACCAGGTCCTCGAAGGTGTGGCGCATGCGTGTAGGTTAGCTGCCCGGCGCGTCCTGCCTGAGCGTGCGCAGGACCTCTTGCCTGAACTCCTCGAAGTCCCCCGGGCCTGTCTGCAAGACTTCAAATACCCTACGGTCGTCCACGCGCGCATACTCGTGTACAAGGATGTTGCGGAAGGCCTTCATGCGGCGCAGCCGCTCCTTGAGTCCTGCCGGCAGTACCCCGGTCGCGTGGAGCTTCTCGAAGAGGTCGTCCTCCTCGCTTGGCAGCCCAAGCCGGAGGCCGGCCACCAGCATAGCGCAAACATCCACGACTGCTTCGACGGCGATCTGAAGGAGGCGCTCACAGGCCCGGCGCGTCGCCACATGCCGGTACTCCTCGACGCTATCCGGCGCGACCTGCCGGAGCTCGCGCAGATACTGTTCCAGGTCGTCCAGGCGCCCGAGGATGCGCTCACGATCCAGCATGGAGCACCGCGTCCAGGTACATCTTGTGGATGTGACGGAAGTCCTCGAAGGCCGCGATGGTACGCCGGGCGAGCGCGTAGAGCGCGTCCTCGTCCCGCACAAAGAGCACCCTGCCCTCCTTGAGGATTCGCGAGCGCATCGCCAACGGGAGAGATTGGAACACCTGGATGTCCGCATCATGCCGGCTCAGGTAGTGCAGGCGGCGCTCCAGTGAATCGGCACCGCGGGCGGGGTCGAGGACCAGGCACACATCTAGATCCGATCCCACTTCTGCCTGACCGCGCGCAGCGCTTCCGAACAGCACGACGGCCAGCACCGAGGGGTCTGCCCTGGCCTCCAGGACGATCCTGTCAACTGCTCCGTCCGTCATCCCGCTTCCGCCGGCGCGCTACTTGCGCTCGAACCGCTCGACCTTGGCCACCTTTCGCTGCTCCGTGAGCCAGGCGTCGAACGCCTTCTCGCGCTTGGAGCCGAGCAGTTGCGCGCGGATCTCTTCCTTGACCTTCTCGAACGAGCCCTTCTCGGCGATCTTCGTTTCGTGGACCCGGATGATGTGCAGACCGTACTGCGTCCGCACCGGGCCGCTGGTCTGCCCGGGCTTGAGCGCCCACGCGACGGTCTCGAACTCCTTCACGAGCGTGCCCTTTGTCACGAACCCCAGGTCGCCGCCGCGCTCGGCGCTGCCCGGGTCCTCTGAGTACTGCTTGGCCAGGTCCTCGAACTTCGCGCCGTCGGCCAGCTTGGCCTGAATGATCTTGACCTTGGCCGCCGCCACCGACTCGGCGCCCTTCTCGGCAATGCGCAGCAGGATGTGGCTGGTCTTGATCTGGGCGGGCTTGTCGTAGAGCGCAGGGTTGGTGTCATACTGCTTGCGCACCTCGTCGTCCGACACGCCTGCCACCGCCACGGCCTCCGCCACCTTCCGCTGGGTGAGGTTGATGCCGATCATCTCGCGCAGGCCCGCGAGCGTCAGGCCGTTCCGGGCCAGGGCGCTGGTGAACTCGGCTTCGCCGGGGAACCGCTGCTTGATCGAGGCAAGCTGCTCCTCGATCTCCTTGTCGCCGGCTGCGATGTTGCGCTTGCGCCCTTCCTGAACCACCAGGCGCTGCGCGACGAGCTGGTCTATCACTGCCTTTGAGATCTCGTTCCGCTGCTTTGCGAACTCCTCGCCGGCCGGATCCAGGCCGAACTGCGCCGCGGCCCTGGCTACCTCGGCGTCCACCTGTGACCAGTAGATCGCGTCGCCGTTCACCCGGGCGGCCACGGCCGAGCCCTTCTGAGCGCCCTTCGTCAGGAACCATGCCCCGACGCCGGCGGCTGCCACGACGACCACCACGGCGACCGCGATAATGACATTGCGTAGCTTCATCTAGGAACTCCCTCCTCTGTGCGAACGGAACCAGCATACCGCAGCGCGCCGCGTGCCGCCAGCCTTCCAAGCAGATCCAGTGTCTCGATCAGCGGTCCGACCTGCTCGGCGAAGGTCCGGCCCGAGGCGCGCACCGTAAGGCCGGCCGCCGTGACCTGGGCCCGACTGCCCAGCGCCAGACGCAGCCGATCCTGGACGGCCGCGTCGAGGTGACTGCTCTCGTTCAGGCGCACGGCGAATCGGCCGTCCTGGCGCGCAATCGAGGTGACGCCGGCGCCGCGTGCCGCGATCCGCAGGCGCACCACTTCGAGCAGCGCACGCGCAGCAGGCGGAGGTGGACCGTAGCGTTCCTCCATCTCGGCGGCGACGGTTTCTGTCTCCTCGGTGGTCCGCGCCGCTGCCAGGCGCCGGTAGCAGGCCATGCGCTCGTTCTCGTCGGGCAGGTACGCCACGGGCAGGTGCGCGTCCACGCCGAGCTCGAGCGCCGGATCGCGCACGTCCTCGATGATCTCACCGCGCGCCTCGCGGATCGCCTCGTCGAGCAGCCGGCAGTACAGGTCGAAGCCCACAGCCGCCACGTGGCCGTGCTGCTCAGGGCCCAGGATGTTGCCGGCCCCCCTGATTTCGAGGTCCCGCATCGCCAGGCCCATTCCCGAGCCCAACTCGACGAACTCGGCCATGGCCCGCAGCCGCTGCTCGGCCTCGGCCGTCAGCGGTGTCCTGGGCGGGTAGAGCAGGTAGCAATACGCCTGCCGGTCGGCGCGGCCCACGCGGCCGCGCAACTGGTAGAGCTGCGCCAGGCCCATCAGCTGCGCGTCCTCGATCAGGATCGTGTTGACCTGCTGGATGTCCAGGCCGATCTCCACGATGGTTGTGCAGACGAGCACGTCGAGACGCCCGCCCAGGAAGTCGAGCATTGTGGTCTCCAGCCGCTCCTCGCTCATCCGTCCGTGTCCGATCCCGACGCGCGCCTCGGGCACCAGGTGGCGGATGCGCCGAGCGGCGCGCCCGATTGTCTCGACCCGGTTGTGCACCACGTACACCTGCCCGCCGCGCGCGATCTCGCGCCGGATCACGTCGCGCACCAGATCGTCGTCCTGGGGCCGGATCTCCGTGTGGATGGGCAGCCGGGCCTCCGGCGGCGTTTCCATGACCGTGAGGTCACGCAGGCCTGCCAGCGACATGTGCAGCGTGCGCGGGATGGGCGTGGCGGTGAGGGTGAGCACGTCCACGCTCCGCCGCAGCGTCTTGAGGTGCTCTTTGTGCCCGACGCCGAAGCGCTGCTCCTCGTCCACGATCACCAGCCCCAGGTTGGCAAACCGCACGTCTTTGCCCAGAAGCCGGTGGGTGCCGATTACCACATCCACGGTGCCGGCCGCAAGGCCGGCCAGCACCGTCTTCTGCTCGCCGGGCGAGCGGAAGCGGCTGAGCAACTCCACGGTCACGGGGTAGGGCGCGAACCGCTCGCAGAACACGTTGAAGTGCTGCTGCGCCAGAACAGTGGTCGGGACCACCACTGCCACCTGCCTGCCGTCCATCACCGCCTTGAACGCCGCGCGCAGCGCCACCTCGGTCTTTCCGTAGCCGACGTCGCCTGCCACCAGCCGGTCCATGGGCCGCGGCGCCTCCATGTCGCGCTTGACCGCTTCAATGGCCACGCGCTGGTGCGGGGTTTCCTCGTAGGGAAACGCGGCCTCCATCTCGTGCTGCCAGGGAGTGTCGGGACCGAAGGCGTGCCCGGCCGCCGTGGCCCTCGCCGCGTAGAGCGTCAGCAGCGAGGCCGCCATCTCGCGCGTGGCTTCCTTTACCTGGCGCTTCTCGCGCTCCCACTCCGCGCCACTCAGGCGGTGGATCCTGACCTGTGCGCCCTCGGCGCCGATGTAGCGCTGGACCAGTCCGATCTGGTCGGTGGGCACGTAGAGACGGTCTTCCGCCGCGTACTCGATCATCAGGTACTCTCGTTCCGCGCCGCCGTGTTGCAGCCGGACCAGGCCCTTGTAGCGACCGATGCCGTGGTGCAGGTGCACGACCAGATCACCTGGGGATAGGTCAACCCACGACGCCAATCGCTCGCCCTCACGCAGGAACCGCATCCGGGGCCGGCGCCGTCTCCACCCGACGATCTCGGCGTCGGTTGCCACCGCTAGGCCTGCCGAGTCGAGGCGGAATCCCCGCGCAAGGGGAACGGGGACGGCCACGATGCGGCCGCGGGGGGGCATCGCGTCGAGGCGGTCGGCCAGCGACACCTCGATGCCGGAGTCTGCCAGGATGTGCGCGAGGCGATCGGCCTGTGCAGAGGCGATCACGACGCTCAGCCCTTCATCTGCCATGCCTGTCAGCATCCTGGCGAACAGGTGCGTCTGACCGCCGTGGGCTTCAAGACCACCGGTGTCCAAACGGACCTCGTGCCAGCGTCCCTCGGGCGGTCGCGCGGCGGATATCGCCAGACGCCGGCGTCCGGGGGCCGGGCCAGCGATCCGCGCCATGGTCTCGGCCGGCTCCACGAACACCAGCAGCCCGCCGGAGGGAAGGTGCGCCGCGAGTGAGGCGGCAGCGTCACCTTCCGCGCGCAGCCATGCCGGCCGCACCGTGACCTCGGGCAGCGCTTTCAGGCCGCGCTGAGAGAGCGGATCGAACGCGCGCAGTGAGTCCACCTCGTCCCCCCAGAGGTCGAGGCGGACAGGCGCGTCCGCGTCCGGAGGAAACAGGTCCACGACGCCGCCGCGCACCGCGAACTCGCCCGGATTCGCCACCAACCCGACGCGCTGGTAGCCGCCGGACTCCAGGCCGGCCACGAGGCGATCGCGCGGCAGCGTCTGTTCGGGGCGCAGGTGGAGCGTCGCGGCGGCCAGGGCTTCGGGGGAAGGGAGCGGCTCGGCGCACGCGGCCGCGGACGCGACAACGACCACCTGCGATTCGGTGGTGGGGCCGGCGGCGGGACCGCCCGCGGCACCCCTCCCGGCGGTGAGCGCGTCCAACACCCCCAGGCGATCGCGCACCGCGGTTGGGTCGTCCGGGAAGAGAACGACCTGGATCTCCGCGCCAGAGAGCGCCGCCCGCAGGTCGTCTGTCAAGCGCTCTGCGGCCTCGCGGTTCGGGGTGATGACCAGGGTGGCCGCTGGGGCGCCCGTCCCATCGGGGGTCGTGCCGGCTATCTTGGGGTCGGCGACGATCGCCGCCAGCAGGCACGCCGCCGCGCTGCCGCCCGGCCCGAGGACGGACGGCTGCACAGCGCCCTCGATCAGGGCATGGCGGATCTCTTTGTAGGCAGGCGCACCGCGGAGAAGCGCCACGAGGCCCTGCAGCAGCATGGCCATATCGAGAAACCGTAACCTCTATTGTATCGAAACGGGAAGCAGGGGGGAATCAGCCTTCGGTAACGTCAGCCTGACAGGTTGAAGCGGCGATGGAGGGCCCCTACCGCGTCCTCGGCCCTGTCCCTGGCGATGACGCAGGAGATGCGCAGGGGGGACGTGCTGATCATGTCAATGTTGATCCCTTCCTCTGCCAGGGCCTCGAACATGGAGGCGGCGACCCCGGCATCCTGCGAGATGCCGGCGCCGACCACGGACACCTTGGCGATCCCCGCGTCCTCGCCCACACGGCGGGCGCCCAACTCAACCGCCAGCTCCTGGCAGACGCGGCGCGCGTCATCCAGGTTCTCCCTGACCACGGTGAAGGCGATGTCGTTCCGTCCTTCGTGGTGCATGCCCTGCAGGATCATGTCCACCTTTACCCCGGCGTCTGCCAGGGCCCGGAACACCCGGGCCGCTACCCCCGGTACGTCGGGCACGGCCTCCAACACCAGCTTGATCTCGTCGCAGCTGTGGGTGACCGCCCTGATGATGACTTCCTCCATATCGTCTCCTCCTCCCACCTGCGTGCCCGGATCGTGGCTGAAACTGGATCGAACCACCAGCGTGACCCCGAACCGCTTTGCGACCTCCACTGCGCGCGGCTGGAGGACCCGGGTTCCCAGGTCCGCCATCTCCAGCATCTCGTCGTAGGGGATCCGCCGAATGAGCCTGGCCTCGGGGATCACCCGCGGGTCGGCCGTGAACACGCCTTCGACATGGGTGTAGACCTCGCAACGGTCGGCCCGCAGCGCGGCGGCCACGGCGACGGCGGTGGTATCCGCTCCACCCGGGCCCAGCGTGGTTAGGTCTCCACCGGACTCCCGGCCCTGGAAGCCGGCCACCACCACGACCCGACCGGCCCTGAGGTGGCTCATGATCTTCTCCCGGTCAATCCGGCGAATGCGGGCCCGGCGGTGGGCACGGTCGGTGATGATCCCAACCTGAGATCCGGTCAGGGAGACGGCTTCCACCCCCTGACGGCCAAGCGCCATAGACAGCAGGGCGATGGATGTCTGCTCGCCGGTGGAGAGGAGCATGTCCATCTCCCGCGGCGGCGGCGCGGGGTTGATGGAGTTGGCCAGGGCAATCAACTCGTCGGTGGTATTCCCCATGGCGGAGACCACCACCACAACGTCGTCGCCGGTCCTGCGGGTTTGTGCCACGCGGTCGGCCGCCTTCCTGATGCGATCCGCATCGGCCACCGTGCTGCCCCCGTACTTCTGGATCACCAGGGAGCGCACAGGACGGTCGGTCGTGGAGGCCTCGGCGCCGAACAGATCGGCCATGACCGCGTGTACTTCAGTCGTTACGCCGGCGCGGGAGAAGGCGGCCTGCATGGCATCGGCCACTGCCGTTTCCACACGCTCGGGGACGAAGGCCAGCAGGGAGGGTCCGGAGCCGCTCAGGGCCACGCCTGCCGCGCCGGCTGCACGGGCCGCGGCAATGGCTTCCGCCATCCCGGGAACGAGTTCTGCCCGGTAGTTCTGGTGCAGCCGGTCGTCCATTGCAGTTGCCAGGTGAGCGTGCTCGCCACTGGAGATCCCGGCCAGGAACAGCGCCACGCGGCCGATATTGAAGACCGCGTCGTCCAGGGGCACCACGGAAGGAAGGACCTTGCGCGCAAAGGCCGTGGGAACCTGGAAGTCCGGCACGACGACCAGGATGTTCAGTCCGAAGGACGGGTTGATGCGGACGTGCTCCACACGCCCGGCGTGGGGCACCGAGACCACCAGCCCGCCCAGGAAGGCAGGGACCACGTTGTCCGGGTGGCCTTCTCGCTCCACGGCCATCACCATCAGTTGCTCGCGGTCGAGCGGCTCGCCGATGAGGTAGTTGGCAGCCAGCAGCCCGCCGACGATGGCAGCGGCGCTTGATCCCAGACCCCGTCCGAGGGGGATGCGGTTCTGGCAATGGACGCGCAGTCCGGGTGGGTGTACTCCGGCGCGGTCGAACACCATGTTCATGGCCTGGACCACCAGGTTGGAGCCGTCACGGGGCAGGGCATCGGCGCCTTCGCCCTCCACCGTAACCACCAGGCCCTCGGGGATGACCTCGGCCGCGATCTCGTTGTAGAGTTCCAGGGCTAATCCCAAGACGTCGAAACCCGACCCCAGGTTGGCGCTGGTTGCCGGCACGGTGACGCTGACGCGCATTGCCTTCATCCTCCAACGCTCACACAGCGTTCGGCTGCGGGTTTGCGCAGGACTCTATCACCTTGCGCGGGGGGCGGTCAAATGCCGGAGTCAGGGGATCGGTGGCGGGCGCCGCTTGTGCTCGCTCGCGGCGTGCATGCGCTCGATGCGCGTCCGTATCGCAGGCGGTGCCGTCCCGGTGAGGAGGTACGCGTCGAGGGCTGCGTAGGTAAGCCCCATCTCGCCTTCGTCGGTCTGGCCGGGCCACAGGCCGGCGCTCGGCGTGCGGTCCACGATCGCCTGCGGAACCCCCAGGTAGGCGGCCAGCTCGCGCACCTCGGACTTCACAAGCCCACCGATGGGCTGCACGTCCACGCCGCCGTCACCGTACTTGGTGAAGTAGCCGACGTAGGCCTCGCTGCGGTTGCCGGTGCCGACCACCAGCCGGTTGAGACGATTGGCGAAGTAGTAGAGCGCGCTCATCCGCAGCCGGGGTCGCAGGTTGGCCAGCGCCATGCGGTGGTCCGCGGGCTGCCCCGCATCCCGCAGCGCCGCGGTCAGCGCATCAAAGGCCGCATCGAGTACGACCGTGGTGTGCGGCAGGCCCAGCGCCGCGCAGACCCCTTCGGCATCTTCTATGTCGCGCGGGTCGCTGTGGCAGGGGATTATGACGCCCAGCGTTGTTTCCGGGAACGCGCGCAGGCAGAGCGCGGCAACGACCGCGGAGTCTACGCCTCCTGAGATGCCTACCACCGCGCCCAGCGTTCCGGCCTCGCCCGCCCGCTCGCGCAGCCAGGCGATCAGGCGCTCTGAAACCTCTCGTGGAGACCTCTGCGGCATCTACGGTGATGACACGCGGTGGGTATAGGTGACCAGGCCGAACTCTCGCGTGGTGGAGGACCGGTGCACCGGCTTGCCGGCAACCGTTACCTGGATGCCGAGTTCGCCGGTGTCCGTGCGCTTCTGCAGCGTGACCGAGAACCCCTCCACCGTCTGGAACGCAATGCTGGCCGGTACGGCGCCGCCCGCGCGCTTCGACTCGCCGAGTTCTCCATAGGAACCCTCGAACCGCAACCCTGACGTGCCGAAGACCTCGACCACCACCGGGATCGCCGGCCGCGGGCTCGGCTGCGGTATGAGGGGCTCGATGCCGCCCCCCCTCTGGCCGGGCGCCCGGCAGGACGCGGCGACGGCGGAGATGCCCACCAGCAACACGAGCAGGGAGATGCGTTTCATGGTTAGGCCGTTTCGCAGCGGCCGGGCAAACCTCCTTCCGGGGCTTGTCAACAGAGGGCGGACGCGGTATCCTCAAGTCAACCGAATACGGGTCAGACCTCCGAACGGGCAAACCCGGAGCAATCCGGGGACGCAAAGCCACAGGGCCACGGCGGTGGCCGGCTGGGTTGCCGAAGAGGAAGCACCGGCGAGGCGAGTGCTTCCATTCGCGCTCGCGTTTTCTTTTTCGGGATTGCCCGTCGGACGGCGCGCCGCATCAACCCAGACCTCACCGTGGCGCGGCCGGGATACCGGGGGGAGCACGCCGGTCGCCGAATCCGGCACGGCGATCCGGCGCCACTTCGCGCGCAACGCTTTCTCACCGCAGCTCTCCCCGTCCCGGCCGTCGCCATTCGTTCTTTCCCGTCCACCTCCGTTGACGACCAGGCCCCCAGGCCGTACAATCGTTGCGCGAAATGAGAAAGATTCTCACTTCTGTACGCGGCGGCAGGCGATGGCAGACCCAAAGCGGACGCGCAATACCCATAAGCGACAGCGCATCCTGCGGGCGATCCAGGCCGCGGGATGCCACCTGACCGCGGGAGAGATCCGCCGGCGCGTCGGCCGAGACGGACTGGCGATCGGGCTCGCCACGGTTTATCGGGCGCTCGCAGCATTCGCGCGCGCGGGCCTGGTGGAGTCCGTGTCCCTCGGCGGCAGAGCGACCCGCTACGGCCTGGCGGCCGAGCACCACGACCACGTGGTCTGCCTTGAGTGCGGGCGGTGGCAGCCGCTGAGGCGCTGCCCGGCCCCGCGCGCACCCAGGGACGCTGCTCCTGGATTTCGGGTAACCGGGCATCGGCTGGAGTTCTTCGGCTACTGCGGGGAGTGCAGATGAGGCGCGTACGATGAGGCGCCTACGATGAACCGGCGCATCGCCTTCGTGCTCCTCCTCGTCGCCATCCCGCTGCTGGGCCTTGTGGCCGCCCGATCCCGCGGCGTCCGGGTGTCCCCGGCGCGGCCGGTGGTCCTTGCCACGATCTACCCGCTGGCGGAGTTCGCGAGCAGGATCGGCGGCGATCGCGTCGAGGTGCGGACGCTCGTGCCCGCGGGTACGGAGGCCCACGACTTCGAGCCCGGCCCGCAGGACGTGGCCGCGATTAGCCGGGCGCGGTTGCTCATCTACAACGGCGCGGGATTCGAGCCGTGGGTCGAGCGGTTGCTGCCGACTCTCCCAACCACGGTGGGCGTGGTTCGAGCCACCGCCGGCCTGCCTCTGATCAGGACGTCGCAGGGTACGAGCGCCTCCGGCAAGCCCGCGACCGCCGGTGTTCCCGGCAAGCCCGCGACCGCCGGTGTTCCCGATCCCCACGCATGGCTGGATCCCCTGCTGGCGGCGCAGATGCTGGAAACGATTCTGATCGCATTTGCGGCCACCGATCCGGCGGGCGAGGAGGCGTACCGGCAGGCCGCCACCGTTGCCCGCGGAGAGCTCGCCGGACTGCACGCCCGCTTCAGCCAGGGCCTGGCGCGTTGCGAGCAACGGCTGGTGGTGAGCACGCACACCGCGTTTGCATACCTGGCCCGGCGCTACGGTCTCGAGCACATCGGGCTGGCCGGGCTGGCGCCCGAGGCCGATCCGACGCCTGCCGCGCTCGCCCGCCTGGCAAGAACGCTGCGCGCGAGAGGAGTGCGCGTGGTGTTCGTCGAGCGTCCGGCGTCGCCGCGTGCCGCGGAGACCCTCGCCCGCGAGATCGGGGCGCGCACCATGATGCTGCACCCGGTCGAGGGGCTGACGCCCGAGGAGATCGCCGCCGGTGCCAACTACGTCACGATCATGGACGAGAACCTGCGCGTCCTGCGCGAAGGGCTCGGGTGCCGCCAGTGAGGTCCGCCGGTGGGGCGCGCGATGAGGGGTCGCTGATGGACCGCGGGGCGCGTACACCGGTCGTCGAGGTTCGCGGCGTCTGCTACGCGTACGCCCACGAGCGCGTGATCGAGGACATTTCTCTGACCGTCCACGCAGGGGACTTCCTCGGCATAATAGGCCCCAACGGTTCTGGGAAGACCACGCTGCTGAAGATCCTCGTCGGGCTGCTGCGTCCCTCGTGCGGCGAGGTGCTCCTGTTTGGCACCGAGCTGAAGCGATTCACCGAGTGGCGGCGCATCGGCTACGTGCCCCAGCGCGTTACCGCGTTCGATCCCCGGTTTCCTGCCATGGTCAGGGAAGTCGTGGCCAGCGGTCGCGCCGGGCGGACCGGTCTGCTGCGGGCCCCGGGCAAGGAGGACCGGCGCGCGGTCGAGCGCGCGCTGGAGGTGACCGGCGTCGCGGATCTGAGCGGACGGATGATAGGCCACCTCTCCAGCGGCCAGCAGCAGCGCGCCTTCATCGCGCGAGCGCTGGTCAGCGAGCCCGAGTTGCTTGTGCTTGATGAGCCCCTCGTCGGCGTGGACACCGGGGCGCAGGAAAGGTTCTACGACCTGCTCCGCCACCTGCACCGCGACCTCAACGTCACGCTGGTCATGATCTCCCACGATGTCGGCGTGATCGCCTCGGAGGTCACTACGCTGGCCTGCATGAACCGCACGCTCGTCTACCACGGCGAGCCGCACGCGTTCCTGGAGAGCGATGCGCTGCGCGCGGTCTACCACACCGGCGTGCGCGTAGTGTCGCACGTGCACTAGACAGGAGGAGGACCGGACCCGGTCGCGCTTCGCCAGATGCCGGAGATCCTGCAGCACTCGTTCATGCAGCGCGCCCTGCTCGCCGGGGTGATAGTGGGTGTTGTCTGTCCCCTGATAGGGGTCTTCCTTGTGTTGCGCCGCCTATCGCTGATCGCCGATACGCTCGCGCACGTGTCGCTGGCCGGAATAGCGGTCGGGTTGTTCGCCGGTGTGCCCCCGATCCTGTCGGCGCTCGTGGTTGCCATCGCCGGCGGGGTGGGGATCGAGGCACTGCGCGCGCGCGGCCGTATGTTCGGGGAAGCCGCGCTCGCGGTGTTTCTCTACGGAGGGCTCGCGGTGGCGATCGTGCTGATCGGGCTGGCGCGCGGTTTCACGGTGGACCTCTTTGGCTATCTGTTCGGCAGCATCACCACGGTGACGCCTCTGGACGTGTGGGTGATAGCCGCGCTCGGCGGGCTGACCGCCGCAACCGTGCTAGGGCTCTACAAAGAGCTGTTTGCCATCACCTTTGACGAGGAGACGGCGCGCACGAGCGGGCTGCCGGTCCCTGCGCTTAACCTCCTGTTCACGGTGCTCACGGCGCTGGTGGTAGTTTTGGCGATGCGAATCGTGGGCATACTGCTGGTGGGCGCGCTGCTGGTGCTGCCGACGCTCGCGGCGATGCAGGTAGCGTCGTCGTTCCGGGGGACGCTGGCCGCGGCGATCACCTTCGCGGTTGCCGCGGTTGTGCTGGGGCTGGTGGCGGCGTTCTACCTGGATGTGGCCGCGGGCGGGGCGATCGTGCTGGTGGCGCTGGCGCTGCTGGGGGCGGCGGCCGTTCTACCTCGCGGGGACTAACTCCGTGCGCGCTCCAGGCGCGATGCCCTTGCGCTTGAAGTAGCCCTGGTTCACCTCCAGCGCGTAGCGGTAGGGCGAGCTCGGCTCGTAGATCGTGAAGGGTCCGTTGGAGGGGTCGGGCGCTACCTGCATGTCCATGACCTCCAGCAGGCGCCACCTGCTGTCAATGAACCCGATGGACAGCGGGATCAGGGTGTTCTTCATCCAGAAGCCCCAGCGCCCGTCCACCTCGAAGACGAACAGCATGCCGGCATCCTCGGGCAGCGACTTCCTGAACATCAGGCCCCTGGACCGGGTCTCGATGCTGGCGACGATCTCCACCTGCAGCGTCGCCCGGAGGCCGTTCTGGTAGACGCGGAGCGTACCGCGGCCGTCGCCTGGGGCCGCGCCCGGAGGAGCCGGCGTGGCCGGCGCGCTGCTTACGCGCAACGGTAGGGCGGCGGCGACAACGATGAGGACCAACAGCCACAGGACGCGTCTCATCTCGTGGTGAACCTCCGTAGGGATGCAGGTTCGGCGCGGCGCGGCGCGGCCCTGCCGGCAGGAGAGCCCAAACGGCGACTCGAACCCGCCGGAGAGGCCGATGAAGACTGAAGGTGGCGCGGCATGATCTGTGACGTTCTTGTCGTCGGGGCCGGACCCGCGGGCTCGACCGCGGCACGGACCTGCGCCGCGCTCGGCCTGCGCACGGTCATGCTGGAAGAGCACGCGGAGGTCGGGCATCCGGTCCACTGCACCGGCAAGCTGTCGGTGCACGCCTTCGAGCGGTTCGGTCTGCCTTCGTCCATGGCTCAAAACGCGCTGCGCGGCGCAGCGCTCCATGCTCCTGACGGCTGGGTGGCCAGGGTGCGCCGGGCCTCGGTGGACTCCTATCTGGTGGACCGCGCCGCGCTCGACCGGTACCTGGCAGAGCAGGTATTGTCGTCGGGGGCAGAGGTGCTCGTGGGGGCGCGTGCCCGCACCGTGGTGCGCAACCAGGGCCATGGGCCCGCTGCCGGTGGCGCCACACCTGGTGCGGCCGCCGGTGGACTGAGGGTCGAGGTGGATCGCGGCAGAGCGCGGCTCGCCATCACAACGCCACTTGTCATTGACGCCGAGGGTGCCGTGCCGATCCTGCCGCCGCAGCTCGGGCTCACGCCCCGACGGGCTCTCGTCCACGGCCTCCAGTACGATGTCGAGGGCGCCGCGATCGAGCAGGAGGACGCGCCAGATCTGTACTTCGGCTGGAACGTCGCCCCGGGCTTCTTTGGCTGGTTCATGCCTACAGGCGGCGGAAGGGGCCGCCTCGGCGTGGCAGTGGACCCGCGTTGGGCAGCCAGGCCTCCGGCTCACTACCTCGAAGGTTTGAGAACGATGCATCCTTCTGCCTCACCGCGTTTGCGGAACGCCAGGATCGTGCGCAGGATCGCCGGTCGGATACCCATCCTGGGCCAGCGCCGCCCGACCTTCACCGACGGGATGCTCGTGATAGGCGACGCTGCGGGGCAGGTCAAATCCACCAGCGGCGGAGGAATCTACTTCGCGATGCAGGCAGGAGAGATCGCCGGCCGGGCCGCGGCCCGCTACCTGGGCGGAGCCCGGCGGGCGCTGGCGGGATACGAACGCGAGTGGCGCGCCGCGTTCGGCCGCGAGGCGGCGTTCACAACCATTGCCAGGGGGGCGCTCAACCGCCTTTCTGACCGACACATCAGCACGATCATCCGCGCGCTGGCCGGGGACGGTGGACTGCGCCGCGCCGTGGAGGAGCACGGCGACACGCAGCACCAGTCGCGCCTGTTGCGGCCCGTGCTCGTTTCGGCCGTCCGCGCGTGCCTGCGCGACCTAGGATTAGCGCCCACGGTCCTGGCGGCGATTGGCGCGGCAATGCTTTCGGTGTGGTCCGACGGCGGCGCGCCGTCGCCCGCCCAGACCTGGAGCGCTTCCTAGCCGCCGATGCGCCTGATTGCCGACCTTCACCTGCACTCCCACTACAGCCGGGCCACCAGCCGTGACATGGACGTGGAGAACATGTCGCGCTGGGCCAAGCTCAAGGGCATAGCCGTGCTGGGTACCGGTGACTTCACCCATCCTGTCTGGTTGCGCGAGCTGCGCGACAAGCTCGAGCCCAACGCTCGCGGGCTGTACGTTCACGACGGCGTGCACTTCATGCTGACCGCTGAGGTGTCGAGCATCTACTCCGCCGGGGGCCGTCTGCGCAAGATCCACAATATCCTCTTCGCGCCGTCCTTCGACGTGGTGGAACGGATCAACGCGGTGCTGGGCCGCTTCGGCAACCTGATGGCCGACGGCAGGCCGACGCTCACGCTGCCGTCCGACCGCATGGTGGAGTACCTGATGGAGATCTCACCCGACTGCATGGTCTCCCCCGCCCATGCGTGGACGCCCTGGTTCTCGCTGTACGGCAGCATGTCCGGGTTCGATTCGATGGCCGAGTGCTTCGGTGACCAGCTCAAGCACATCGCCGCAGTGGAGACCGGGCTATCCAGCGACCCGGCTATGAACTGGCGCCTGTCCGAGCTGGACCGCGTTGTTCTTCTGAGCAACTCCGACGCGCACTCCCCGGCCAAACTGGGGCGCGAGGCCAACGTCTTCGCCTGCGACCCCGACTACTTCGAGATCATGCGCGTCCTCCGCGAGAAGGACCTCTCGCGCCTGCTGTACACCATTGAGTTCTTCCCGGAAGAGGGCAAGTACCACTACGACGGCCACCGGCTGTGCAACCACCGCATGGCGCCCAAGGAGACCATCGCCGCCGGCGGCAAGTGTCCGGTGTGCGGGAAGCCGCCGACCGTCGGGGTGCTGCACCGCGTGGAGCGCCTGGCCGATCGCGAGGAGGGCTTCGTGCCCGAAGGCGCGGTGCCGTACCGCAACCTGGTCCCGCTGGAGGAGATCATCGCCGAGGCCGTCGGCGCCAGGCCCGGGACCGTTGGGGTGCGGGAGGAGTACTACAAGCTCTGCAGCGCCTTCGGGAGCGAGTTCAACGTCCTGCTGGACGCGCCGGTCGAGGAGGTGCGCAGGCACACCACGCTGCGCGTCGCAGAGGGTCTCCGGCGGGTGCGTGAGGGCCGGGTGCGCATCGCGCCGGGCTACGACGGCGTCTTCGGTGAGATAGGCATCTTCGATGACGGCGAGGAGGTCCAGGAGGTGATCGAACCGCCATCGCAGACGACCTTGTTCTAGCGTGCCCTGCGCTCCTATAATGAGAATCGATCAATGATGGAGCCTCCGTGACCGGCCGCCAGACCCGCATCACCGACAACCTCGACTTGCTCCTTCAAGTCCTCACGCCCCAGTTGCGGGCCGCGCTGGAGCAGCGTCCTGACCTCGACCAGCTCCTGGAGGTAGTGCTGGACCTGGGGCGGCGGCCCGAGGCCCGCTTTCCCAACGAGGTCCTGGCGCTGGACGAGGCATTCGTCGAGCGCGAGACGCTCCGATACGTCACCGAGCGCGTAGGATCTTTCGGCAAGGACAACCGCGCCGGCATCGAGCGGACCCTGCACCGGATCAGCGCCATCCGCAACCGCCAGGGCGAGATCATCGGCCTGACCTGCAGGGTGGGCCGGGCTGTGATCGGCACGGTGGACATCGTCCGCGACGTGATCGAGTCCGGGCACTCGATCCTGCTCCTGGGCCGGCCGGGCGTGGGCAAGACCACGCTGCTGCGCGAGGCCGCCCGGGTGCTGGCGGACGAACTGCGCAAGCGCGTGGTCGTGGTGGACACCTCCAATGAGATCGCCGGCGACGGCGACATCCCTCATCCGGGCATCGGCGCCGCCCGCCGGATGCAGGTCCCGGTACCGGCGCTTCAGCATGCCGTGATGATAGAGGCGGTCGAGAATCACATGCCCGAGGTGGTGGTCATTGACGAGATCGGTACCGAGGCCGAGGCGCTGGCGGCCCGGACGATCGCCGAGAGAGGCGTCCAGTTGATCGCCACCGCGCACGGCAACACCCTGGACAACCTGCTGCAGAACCCGACCCTCTGCGACCTTGTGGGCGGCATCCAGGCGGTGACCCTTTCGGACGAGGAAGCCCGCCGGCGCGGCACCCAGAAGACGGTGCTCGAGCGCAAGGCCCCGCCGACCTTCGACGTGCTGATCGAGATCCAGGACAAAGACCGCCTGGCCGTGCACCGCGACGTCGCGATGGTTGTAGACAGGTACCTGCGGGGCGCGGTGCCCCATCCGGAGCTGCGAGCGCGGACCGCCGGCGGCGAGGTGGAGATATCCCCACCCACTTCGGCCCCTGCCCCATCCTGGACGCCAGAGGGCCCGTTCGCGGCGCGGTCCGGGCGTCAGATTGTGCGCATCTTTCCGTACGCGGTCAGCCAGAACCGGCTGGAACGCGCGATCCGGGAGCTTCATGTCCCGGCGTACATCGTAGGGTCGCTTGGAGAGGCGGACATGGTGCTGACGCTGAAGTCACAGGAGAAGCGGCAGCCCAAACGGCTGAGGGACGCGGCGGTGCGGGGGATGCCGGTGCACGTCCTGCGCAGCAACACCGTCACGCAGATCCAACAGTTCCTCCGAGGGGTCTTCGGCGTGCCGGAGGAGCAGGCCGAGCACGAGGCGGCGCTGACCGAGGTCGAGGAGGCAATCGCCCAGGTGTTCGAGTCCACCCGTTCCGTGGAGCTGTCTCCGCAAAACTCGTACATCCGGCGGCTACAGCACCAGCTCGTCCAGCGTTACGGCCTTCCATCGGAGAGCCAGGGGGAAGAGCCGCACCGGCGCGTGGTCATCTATCCCAAGTAGGCGGAGCCACCGTGACGAATCCGACCAACCCCACTCGCGAACGCGGCCTCTTCATCACGATCGAGGGCCCGGAAGGCGCGGGCAAGAGCACCCATGCCCACCGGCTGTACGAGCGGTTCCGAGGGGTCATCCCCCTCGTGCTGGCACGAGAGCCCGGCGGGACCGCGATCGGCGAGGCCATCCGCGCGGTTCTCCTCGACGAGCGCCGCAGAGAGATGTCCGCCGAGACCGAGATGCTGCTGTTTGCCGCGAGCCGGGCGCAGCACGTCGGCGAGGTGGTGCTGCCGGCGCTGGAAGCGGGCACCTGCGTCCTTTCCGAGAGGTTCGTGGACGCGTCCATCGCGTACCAGGCCTACGGCAGGGGCCTTCCCGCAGAGGTAGTGCGCCGGGTGAACGAGGTCGCGACGCGGGGCTTGGTCCCCGACCTCACCCTGCTTCTGGACGTGGATCCATCGGTCGGCCTGCCCCGCGCCCGGGGCGCCGATGGCAAGGAAGGCCCACGCGGCCGCGGCGACCGCCTCGAGCAGGAGACGCTGGAGTTCCACCGGCGGGTGCGCGCAGGATTCCTTCAACTGGCGCGCGAAGAGCCATCGAGATTCGTGGTCGTGGACGGTACACTGCCCGCCGAGGAAGTTCACGCCGCGTTGGTGGACGCGGTCCGGCGGCTGCTGGACCGCCGGGGGTGGTGTGCATGAAGCTGGTGCTCGTGATCGCCCAGGAGCAGGACGCCGGCCGGCTCATTGATGCGCTCACCGAGGTGGAGGTGCAGGCAACGATGCTGGCCAGCACCGGTGGGTTTCTCCGCGCGGGGAACGCCACGATCCTCACGGGCGTAGACGACGGCCAGGTTGAGGCCGTGCTGGAGGTGGTCCGGCGCGTCTGTCAGCGGCGCGAGCAGTTGATGACGCCCATTCCACCGGTCGTGGAACCGGTGGACTCGTACGTTACGTATCCAGTGAAGGTGGAGGTCGGAGGCGCGATCGTCTTCGTGTTGAACGTCGAGCGCATGGAACGCGTCTAAGAACCGGGGGAGCCGCGTGGCATTTCGCGACGTCGTCAACCAGGATCACGCCATCCTCTTGTTCCGGTCCGCGGTCCGCGCCGGAAAAGTTGGGCATGCCTACCTTCTGGTAGGTCCCAAGGGCGTGGGGCGGAGGACGCTGGCGCTGGCGTTCGCGCAGTTCCTCAACTGCGATCGGCCGGACGGCGACGCGTGCGGCGAGTGCGATCCGTGCCGGCGAATCGTCTCGGGCAACCACCCCGACGTGCGGATCCTCGACGTGGCGCACGACAAGTTCTTCGAGGCGCCAGAGAAGGACTACCGGGGCAAGGAGATCCCGATCGATCAGATCCGCGCCCTACGGCAGGATGCCGCGTACGCGCCCTACCAGGGCCGGCGCAAGGTCTACATCATCGCCGACGCCGAGCGGCTGAACCCGAACTCGTCCAACAGCCTGCTCAAGATCCTGGAGGAGCCGCCGGAGCGGATCACCTTCATCCTGATCGCCGAGTCGGCCGTGGCCCTGCTGCCTACGATCGTGTCCCGCTGCCAGCTCGTGCGGTGTACCTACCTGAGGGCCGACCAGATCGAGCGGGCGCTGGTCGAGCGGTGGAAGGTTGACGAGGGACGGGCCGGCGTGATCTCCGCGCTGGCCGACGGCCGGCTGGGCCGCGCGCGGGAATGGGTGGATTCCGAGGAACGGCTGGCAGCGAGGGACCGGCTGCTGGATCTGCTGCCCGCGCTGGAGGAGGGCGACCTGCTTGTCCGGCTCGACGCGGCCGAGGCGCTGGTGAAGGAGACGCAGGGCAAGGAAGGCGACCTGCTGCCCCAGTTACTAGACCTGGCCGTGCTGTGGTACCGGGACCTGCTGGTCTGGAAGCAGCTCCAGGAGCCCGCGCTGCTTGTCAACCGCGACCGGCAGTCCCAAATCGCGAGATTGGCCGTGGAGTACGGCGAGGCGATGCTGGGCGCGCGCATCGAAGCGGTCGAGGCGGCGAAGGAGTCGCTGCGGCGGAACGTGAACGCGCGGCTTGCGCTGGAGAAGCTGTTCCTTTCGTTCGGGCCGGCCCCGGTGGCGGCGCCCTAGAACACCTGCAGCAGGAAGCACTTGAGGTAGCGGGTCTCGGGCATCGTGGCCAGCATGGGATGATCCCGCGCCTGGGATCTGAACTCCACCAGGCGCATCTCCCGCCCCGCGTCCCGTGCGGCCTCCAGCAGCGTCAACCACATCGTCTGCTCGTCCACGTGCCACGAGCACGAGCAGCTCACCAGAAACCCCTCGGGTCGAAGCAGGCGGAGACCGCTGAGGTTGATCTCCTTGTATCCGGCGAGCGCCTTGGGCACGGCGTGCCTGCTGCGGGCGAACGCCGGGGGATCGAGGATGACCAGGTCGTAGCGCTCCCCTGACTGCGCCAGGTCCCGCATCGCGTCGAAGGCATCGGCCTCCCTATAGAGACAGCGCCCGCCCACACCGTTCATCTCGGCGTGGGCACTGGCCGCGGCAACGGCCTCGGCGCTGGCATCCAGACCGAGCACGGAACCGGCGCCTCCCAGGGCGGAGTGGATCCCGAAGGCGCCGGCGTAGCAGAACGCGTCCAGGACCCGTGCGCCGTGCGCAAAGGGACCGATGGCAAGCCGGTTCTCCCGCTGATCGCAGAACCATCCGGTCTTCTGGCCCGTCGCAATATCCACCAGGAATCGGGCCGGGCCTTCCTGGATCTCGATCTGCGTCGCGGACTCACCACGGGCGAACTGCCGGTAGAGAGGGAGTCCTTCCAGGGTGCGGCTTCGGGCGTCGTTGCGGAGGTAGACCGTCCCGGCGCCGGTCCGATCTTCCATCAGCGCCACCAGCAGGTCTGCCAGTACCTCCCGGCGGCGCTCCATCCCCGCAGTGAGCGTCTGCATCACCAGCACATCGCCGTAGCGGTCCACGATCAACCCGGGTAGCAGGTCTCCCTCTCCGAAGACCAGCCGGTAGGCGCTGGTCCCGGAGACGACCCTCCCCCGGAGGGCGATCGCGGCTTCCAGACGGCGCCCCAGGAACCTGTCGTCTATGGGCTCCTCCTGGTGGGTCAAGATCCGGACCCGGATCTTGGACTGCGGGTTGAAGTAGCCGCGGCCGAGGAACCACCCGCGCGGCGTGCAGACGTCCACGATGTCACCGGCCTCCGGCCGGCCTTCGACCAGGCCGATCTCTCCCCCATAGACCCAGAGGTGGCCGGTTTCGATCCGCTCCTCGCGGCCGCCGCGCAGCAGCACCCGTCCGGTTACGCGCTCCCCCGTCACACTGCCTCCTGCGTCCGGTGGCGCACCATGGCTGGTGGAGTTCCATGGTGGGAGGGTTTACCCTTCCGGCGCCGAAGGGTCTGCTGGAATAGAAACGAGGTTTCACAATGCGAAACACGGGCCGGGCCCGGGAGAAGCGCCCCAACGCGTGGCACCTGGTTCAATCGGTAGACCGGGCGCTTTCGCTGCTGGATCTTCTCGGAAACGGGAACGCCAGTTTGGGCATCAGCGAGTTCTCGAGGGCAACGGGCCTGAGCAAGGCCGTCGTGTTCCGTCTCGTGCGGACGCTGGAACGGCACGGCTACGTGACGCAGTCCGAAGACCGCCGGTACGCGCTCGGGACCAAGCCGCTCGAGCTTGCAAGCGTCGTGCTCCACCGTTTTGACGTCCGCCAGGTCGCACGCTCAACGATGCTGGATCTTGCCGAGCGCACCGGCGAGTCGGTGGTGCTGACGGCTCCCAGCCGGGACGGGGTGATCTGCCTCGACACGGTAGACGGCCCGCAGCAGATCAGGGTGAGCTTTCGGCTGGGAAGGATCACTCCCTGGCACGCGGGCGCCGCCGGAAAGATCCACCTGGCGCATCAACCCGACATCGCGATCCGGCAGGTGATCGCCAGAGGACTCCCACGGCACACCGCGCGTACGGTTACGAACAAGAGCAGGTTGCTCCGAGACCTCGCACGGATTCGCCACGACGGATACGCGTTCACGGTGGGGGAGTTCGACGACGGGGTTGCCGCAATCAGCGCTCCCATCGTGGACTCACGGAGGGAGGTCGTCGCCGCCCTAAGCATCGGCGGCCCGGCCTTCAGGTTCGGTGACGACCGTGTGCCCTACCTGATCGGGGAAGTGCGGCGGGCCGCCGACGAGGTCTCGAAGCGGATGCTTGGTAGTCCCGTCGTCCCGCAGGGCCGTTGAAACGATAGGCCGTCCGGACTGCAGTGAAATCGCAGGGAAGCGAGGTGAGGACGAGGTGGTCAGCGAGGTAGCAAGGCAGAGAGTGCCAGGCACGGTCGTGGCGGCGTGGGTGATACTGGCTCTGTGCGCCGTCCCCGTCTCGGTGTCCTCCCAGGTTCGGGAGGTTCCGTTCACTCACATCGAGCAGCAGATCGTCACGGCTATCGACCCGCAGGCAGCTGTGGATGAGAGCAGCCTTCACTCGGCGATCAACCTGTATGATCCTCTTCTCTATCCAGACGTGGAGAAGGGTTCGATGGAGCCGCGGGCGCACTTGGCGGAGTCATGGACCATCTCGCCCGACGGGAAGACATACACCTTCAAGCTCCGCCGTGGCGTGAAGTTCCACAGCGGCCGCGAGATGAGCGCCGAGGACGTGGTCTTCTCGATGGACCGCGCGCTTCGGCTGAAGCGCGGCTTCTCCTGGACCTGGACACCCGTGCTCGATGTTGGGCGGACCAAGGCGGTTGACAGGCACACCGTGCGGTTCGAGCTCAAAGATGCCTACGCGCCCTTCCTCGGAACGCTACTCGTCTTCTTCGTCATGGACAAGGACCTGATCATGGCGAACCTCCGTCCCGGTCCTCACGGCGAGTTCGGGGACTACGGCGCGGCCATGCTGGAGCGAACGGACGCCGGCTCCGGTCCCTACCGCATGGAGCGATGGGAGCGCGCCACAGAGATGGTCATGGCACGCTTCGACGACTACTGGCGCGGCTGGAAGCCCGGCCAGATAACGAAGGTTTTCTACAAGACGGTCATGGAGGAAGCCACGGTCAAGACCCTGATCATGGCGGGGCAGGCCGACATGGTAAACCAGTGGCTCTCCCCCATCAGCTTCCAGGAGCTCAAAGTGCCCGGGATCGTCGTCAAGGAGGATCCCAGCGTACAGCTGTTCCACCTGCCGATGAACACGAAGAAGGCGCCGCTGGACAACGTCAAGGTTCGCCAGGCGATCTCGCACGTCTTCAACTACGACATCGCCATCCAGCAGATCTTCATCGGGGCCACGAAGGCAAAGGGGCCGGTGCCGGTTCGGGTACCGGGCTGGAACCCGCAGGTGCCCACATACGGTCGAAATGTAGCCAGGGCAAAGCAGCTGATGGCCGAGTCCGGTATCAGGCCGGGTGACATCACGCTGGAGTACCTGTGGCTGCCCGCGATCCCGATGCAGCGGCTCATCGGGCTGCTGCTCAAGAGCAACCTCGAGGAGATCGGGATCAAGCTGGACATGATCTCAGAGCCATGGGCCAGGGTTGTGGAGCGCGCCGTTAAGGTCGAGACCACCCCGCACCTCACGGCGATCTTCGACACGCTGAAGTACCCGCACGTGGACAGCCACACATACGGCATGTACCACCCGAGCTGCTGGGGTACGTTCAGGTGCATGAGCTTCTACGAGAACCCAACGGCGACGAGGCTGCTTGAGCAGGCCCGGCGGTCGGTGGACACCAAGGAGCAGATGCGGCTCTACATGGAGGCGCAGGTCGTGATAGGAAGGGACGCGCCGAGCCTCTACATCGCGAACCCGCTGCACAGGATCGCCTTCCGGGACTACGTCAAGGGATACCGCTACGTGGGGCTGCTGGGATTCGACACCGCTTTCTATGACTTCACCATAGCCCGATAGGTAACCGGGGGGTGGCCGCCGGCCACCCCCCATCAGAGTGCGCGAGGATGAGCTTTCGCACGTACCTTCTGCGGCGCATACTCCACATCATCCCGGTGATGGTGGGGCTCTCGATCCTCATCTTCACCATCTCCCGCGTCATCCCGGGCGACCCCGTGCGCCTGGCCCTGGGACCCGAGGCGACGGTCGAGCAGGTGGAGCAGCTCCGCCACCAGATGGGGCTGGACCGGCCGCTGCACGTGCAGTATCTCAACTATGTCGGAGGGCTCCTGCGCGGGGATTTCGGCTACTCACTGCGCACCCACCGGAACGTGACGAAGGACCTCATCGACTTCTTCCCGGCAACCCTGGAGCTGACGACGGTCGCGATGGCGATATCGATCGCGGTCGGCGTGCCCCTGGGGATCATCTCCGCCGTGCGGAAGGACTCGATGGGAGACCACGCCAGCAGGCTCGTCGCCCTGGCGGGGGTTGCGCTGCCGCGGTTCTGGCTGGCGATCCTCCTCCAGATCGTGTTTGCCTACAAGTTGGGGCTCCTGCCGACGATAGGGCGAGGACCCGCGCCGCCCGTGGCGATCACCGGGTTCTACCTGGTGGACAGCCTGCTTGTGCTCGATATCCGATCCTTTCTGGTCTCCGCGAAGCACATCGCGATGCCGGCCTTCGCGCTGTCGGTGGGCACGCTGGCGCAGATCATGCGCCTGATCCGAGCCAGCATGATAGACGAGACGCGAAGAGACTATGCGCTCGCCGCCCGATCCTACGGCCTGCCGGCCAACCTGATAGTCTACAAGTATATGTTGAAGAACGCCTTCACGGCGACGCTTACCATCATCGGCCTGAGCTATGGTTTCCTGCTGGGCAACGCATTTCTCGTCGAATACGTCTTCGCTTGGCCGGGCCTGGCTTTCTACGGGGTGGATGCGCTGCTCTTCAAGGACTTCAACGGTGTCATCGCGGTGACACTGGTCATAGGCATGGCGTTCGCGCTTGTCAACCTGCTGGTTGACATCCTCTACGGGTATATCGACCCGAGGGTACGGTACGGGGAGAGATGATGGTGCGGGCAGACGAGTGGCGGAAGATGTGGTTCCGCTTCCGCCAATCAACCCTGTCGGTCATCGGGCTGGCGATAGTGGTCCTTATAGTCGGTGCGGCGATTCTCGCCCCCTACATCGCCCCCCACCCAAGACACGCCGGATCGTTCGTGAACTTCGAGGCCAGTCTCAAGCCGCCGTCGCGGACCCACATCATGGGAACCGATGACGCGGGGCGTGACATCCTATCCAGGGTCTTCTTCGGGGCCCGGATCTCGATGACGCTCGGGGTGGCCGTCCTGCTCCTGTCGGTGTTGATCGGGGTGCCGCTGGGGCTTGTGGCCGGCTATTGGGGGGGCCGATTGGGCGGCGTGATCATGCGGATCACCGACGTCTTTTTGGCCGTGCCGCCGATAGCGCTGGCGCTGGCCGTGACCGTGGCCCTCCGCCCCAACCTGACGAACGCGATGCTTGCCATCTCCTTTGCCTGGTGGCCCTGGTACACTCGGCTCGTCTACGGGCAGGTGCTCTCACTCCGCGAAGAGCAGTTCGTGGAGGCGAGCCGCGGGTTGGGCGCGGGGCCGATGCGGACTGCCTTTCATGAGATACTCCCCAACGTCTGGTCGCCAATACTGATAAAGGCCACCCTCGACATGGGGTTCGTCATCCTGACCGCCTCTGGGTTGAGCTTCCTGGGACTGGGCGCCCAGCCTCCGACGCCCGAATGGGGCACGATGATCGCCGAGGGGCGTAGCTACCTTCCCGGCCACTGGTGGACCGCGACATTTCCGGGTCTTGCGATCTTCGCAGCAGTGTTGGGCTTCAACCTGCTCGGTGACGGGCTGCGCGACGTATTCGACGTCCACATAGAGCAGTGGCGGGCGGGGTCGTAGCGATGGACCGCGCGCTGCTGGACGTTCGCGGTCTACGGATCCACCTCCTCACCTACGAGGGGCGCGCCCGCACCATCAACGGCGTTGACCTTGCCGTGGCCAGGGGCGAGAGCGTGGCTCTGGTGGGAGAGACCGGCTGCGGCAAGTCGGTGACGGCCAAGGCGATAATGGGCCTGCTGCCGCCCAACGCCGAGGTCGTCTCAGGGACCGTGAAGTTCAAGGGCCGGGACCTGCTGCGCCTGCCTGAGTCGGAGAGCCGCACGATACGCGGTCGCCAGATCGCCATGGTGTTCCAGGATCCCTCCACGGCCCTGAACCCCGTGTTCACGGTGGGCGAGCAACTCAGCGACGTGCTCGTCTGGCAGGGCGCGAGCCGCGCTGTTCCTGGCCGCCGGAGGGACGGCGGGGTCCGCGCGCGGTGCGTTGAGCTGCTCCGGCTCGTGCGGATCCCGGATCCCGAAGGGATGCTCAGCCGGTTTCCGGTGGAGCTATCCGGCGGTATGCGCCAGCGCGTGCTCATCGCGCTGGCCCTGGCCGGTCGGCCGGAGCTGCTGATCGCCGATGAGCTGGGAACCGCGCTCGACGTGTCGGTCCAGGATCAGATCCTCGGTGAGCTGACCGAGCTCGTGCGCGGCCAGGACCTCTCGGTCCTCTACATAACCCACAACCTGGGCGTCGCCCGTATGGTATCAGACCGGATCTACGTGATGTACGGGGGAGAGATAGCCGAGGTGGCTCCCACAGGGGAGATGTTCAGCCGGCAGTACCACCCGTACTCACAGGGCCTGCTCGCGGCGGTGCCCCGTCTGACCGGTACCATAGGCAGCGGCATAGAGGGTCGCATTCCCGACTACATCGCGCCGCCTCCGGGCTGCCGCTTCTCACCACGCTGTTCTGCCCGCATGGAGGTGTGTGACGGGCAGGTTCCGCCGGCGGTGGACATCGGGCCGGGCCGGCGGGTGGCGTGCCACCTCTACGGCCAGCACGCAGGAGGCGGGTAGTGGCCCTCGTCGAGGCCAGGGACATCGTCAAGCACTTCCCGATCACCGCGGGACTCCTGCACCGCAAGGTGGGTGACGTGAAGGCGGTTGACGGCGTCAGCATTTCCGTGGAGGCAGGCACAACGCTGGCCCTGGTAGGCGAGACCGGATCGGGGAAGACGACACTGGCCAGGATAGTGGTTCGGCTGCTGCCGCCGACCGCGGGCCGGATCTTCTTCGATGGCAGTGAGATCACAGGGCTCAACGATGAGGCGCTGCGACCCTTCAGGAGGCAGGCGCAGATCGTCTTCCAGAACCCCGCTTCCTCGCTTAACCCTCGCCACCGCGTGAAGGAGATCCTTGAGGAGCCCCTGCTGATCCACCGCATCGGCACTCCCCCGAAGCGCTGGCGCAGGGTGGAGGAGCTGCTCGAAACCGTGGAGCTGCCGCCCAGGGACTTCGTGCTCCGCTATTCCCACTCACTGAGCGGCGGGCAGCGCCAGCGCGTGGCCGTAGCCCGCGCGCTCGCGCTGGAGCCCCGGTTCATCGTCCTGGACGAGCCCACGGCCGCGCTCGATGTGTCCGTCCAGGCCAAGATCATAGGGCTGCTGCGACGGCTGCAGTGTGAGATGCGCCTGGCCTACCTGGTCATCTCTCACGATCTCAGCCTGATGCGGAACTTTGCCGATGTGATTGCGGTCATGTACCTGGGCAGGGTTGTGGAGGCGGCTCCGATGGCCGACCTGTTCCACCATTCAGCCCACCCCTACACGCGGGCCCTGCTCTCCGCCATTCCCACGGTCTCCGACGAGGAGAGCGCGCTGATTCCTGAGAAGATCGTGCTGACCGGGGAGGTTCCGAGTCCCGCACGCGTGCCGTCGGGATGTCCGTTTCATCCGCGGTGCTACGCGCGCATCGAGCCGTGCGATCGGGTCGTTCCCGACGCGATCTCCATCGCACAGGGCCACAGCGTCAGGTGCATCCTCTATGATCCCGCTTACGGCAGAGGCGGACTGCGCGGTATCCCCAGGGCAGGTCCAACAGAAGGGGCAGATGGAGTGGATTGATAGCGGGGCGATTGCTCCAAGCTTGGAGAGGAGGGTTCAGAGATGGAGTTCGCGCTGGGAACCGAGGGGCTGAGGGAGTACCTATCGTTCGAGGTTGCGGGAGCGGCCCGCAAGCTGGTGGAGCAGGTCGCGCTGGCCAAGCCGGGCGAGACCGTGGCCGTCACCGCCGACACGAGCAGCGATCCCCGCGTGGTGGAGGCCACGGCGGCCGCGGCGCACGCGGCGGGAGCCGTGCCGGTGATCGTGTGGTATCCAACCCGGCTGGGCGGCGGCCATGAGCCGCCGCGGCCTGTCGCCGCCGCGATAGCCTCAGCCGACGTGTGGATCGAGTACGCGGTAGGCTACCTGCTCTACTCGAACGCGTATCACACCGCCATGCAGCAGGGGGCGCGCTATATCTGCCTCTCGGGCGTGGACGCGGACCTGCTGGTGAGGTCGGTCGGGCAGGTTGACTACCCCGGCGTGATCGCGCTGGGAGAGACGCTGCTCGCCCTGATGGGCAAAGCCAGGATCGTCCGGCTGACCAACTCGGCCGGGACGGACCTGTCCGCGGACAACGGCGGCCGCTTCATCCGGCACTCCGGCAAGCTGGCCGATACGCCGGGCGAGCCGATCATGCTGGGAGGCCAGATATCCTGGTGCCCGCTGGAGGGCACGATCAACGGGCACGTGGTGGTTGACGGCACCATATGGCCGCCCGCGGATGTGGGGCTGGTGCGCTCCCCGGTTACCCTGACCATCGAGTCGGGGATCGTGCGTGGCGTAGACGGCGGGAGTGAGGCGCGCACATACGAGCGGTGGCTGGCCGCCTTCGGCGACCCCAACATGTACCGCGTGGCGCACTACTCGCTGGGCTTCAACCCGGGCGTGAGGAGGCCCACCGGGCGCATCGTAGAGGACGAGCGCATGTTCGGCTGCTTCACCATGGGGATCGGGACGCAGGGCGCACAGATGAAGGCGACCGTGTGGAAGGCGGCCGCGCACACCGACTGCGTGCTGCCCGCGCCCACCATCCACCTGGATGGAGAGCCGCTTCAGGTGGACGGCAGGTACGTGCATCCTGACGTCGCATCCGCCTGCCGGGCGCTGCGGGTGTCGGGGTACTAGAGCGATGCCCGCTGTCCTGCATGTGGTGCCGGTATGCGCCCGCCCGGGACGGGTCGAGCAGGTGAGGGCATACCTGGCGGACCTTGTCCCGGGGATGCGCGCGCACGTGATTGACCTTCCACGCGGGCCGGCGGATCTCGAGCACTTCACCGATGAGCACGCCGCCATAGGGGAGATGCTCGAGGTCCTGCCCGGCTACGTGCGCGCCCACTCAATAGATGCGGTCAGCATCGGCTGCTTCTACGATCCCGGCATGTGGGCGCTGCGCGAGGCGCTGGAGGTGCCGGTCGTCGGGATCGCAGAGGCGAGCCTGGTGCTGGGCGGCTTCCTCTCCCCGCGCCTGGCGGTCCTGATAGGCGACTGGAAGTGGCTGCCGAAGATGGAGCAGAACGCCCGCAAGACCGGGATGTTGCAACGCGTCTGCGCCTGGAGATCCATCGAGCGATCTGTGCAGGCGATACAGGACGACCCGGAGGGCTGCTACCGGGCGATCCACAGTGAGGCGCTCCTGGCCAGGGATGAGGACCGCGCTGGGGCAGTCATACTCGGTTGTGCGGCGCTTGCGGGGACCGCCTCCAGGCTCCAGGACGCGCTCGGCCTGCCGGTTGTGGATCCTGTCGTGGCCGGCTACCTGGTGGCGTGCGCGCTGGCATCAGCCGGGCTGCACACAGGCAAGACGCTGGGGTACCGCCGGCCTACCTAAGCCGTGGGTCGAAGGCGTCGCGCAGGCCGTCGCCGAGCAGGTTGAACCCCATTACCGTCATGAAGATCGCCACGCCGGGCAGCGTGGAGACCCACCAAGCCTCCCGCAGGTAGGCCCTGCCCTCGGCCACGATGGCGCCCCACTCAGGGGACGGCGGCTGCGCGCCCAGGCCCAGGAAGCTGAGCCCCACGCCCGAGAGGATCGCGCCGGCCAGGCGCAGCGTGGTCAGCACGACGATAGGGGCGAGCACGTTTGGGAAGATGTGCACGCGCACGATGTGCGCGTCGCCGCCGCCGGTCGCGCGCGCCGCGTCCACGAACTCCTGCTCCCTCACCGACAGAACGTTTCCACGCACCAGCCGCACCAGCCCCGGGATGCCGCCGATCCCGATGGCTATCATGACGTTCTGCAGGCCCGGGCCGAGGACGGCCACGATCGCGATCGCAACCAGCAGGCCGGGAAACGCCAGCCATAGGTCCACGATCCGCATCACCACGTCGTCGAACCGCCCCCCGCGATACCCGGTGATGAGCCCGAGCGGGATGCCGATCACGTCCGAGATGGCGATGGCGATCAGTCCCACCGAGAGCGAGAGCCGTCCGCCGTATAGCACCCGGCTCAGCAGGTCCCGGCCGAAGGAGTCGGTTCCCAGGGGGTGCCGCACCGACGGCGGCGCGAAGCGCTGGTCGAATTGCACTTGGATGGGGTCGTCGTCGGTCAGCCACGGCGCCAGCGCAGAAGCGGCGATGAAGAGCAGCACGATTATCGCGCCGGCAGCGGCGCCGCGGTTGCGGCGCATCCGGCTGAACCCGATTGCCCAGTGCGACCGCCCGGCGTCCATCATCCGTACCGGATGCGGGGATCCAACAGGCCGTAGAGCAGGTCCACCAGCAGGTTCATGAAGACGAAGATCACCGCCGCTACCAGCACCACCGCCTGAATCACGGGGATGTCGCGGGTGAAGATTGCGTCCACCGCCAGCCGGCCAATCCCCGGCCACCCGAACACCGTCTCTACGATCACGGCGCCGCCCAACAGGCTGGCGAACTGCATCCCAACGATCGAGACCACCGGTATCATGGCGTTCTTGAGCGCGTGCCGGTACACGAGCCGTCGGGGGCCCACGCCCTTGGCGCGCGCTGTACGGATGTAGTCCTGGCGCAGCACCTCCAGCATGGACGAGCGCGTCAGGCGGGCGATGATGGCGGAGGAGCTTGTGCCCAGCGTGATCGCCGGAAGGATCAGGTGCGCCAGACTGTCCGCGCCGGCCGGCGGCAGCCAACGGAGGTGGAGGGAGAACACGAGGATGAGCACCAGTCCGAGCCAGAAGTTCGGAAGCGAGACTCCTGCCAGCGCGACCACCATGGTGCCGTAGTCGAGCGCCGATTGGTGGTGCATCGCCGCGATCGCGCCCAACACGACGCCCATCGCAACCGCGACGAGCGTGGCCGCTACCGCCATGTGCACCGTGTATGGAATCCGGAACGCTATCTCCTGCGCCACCGGCCGGCGCGTGTGGATGGACCGTCCGAAATCCCCCTGCGCGGCGCGCACCACGAACGAGGCGTACTGAACGTAGATCGGCCGGTCCAGGCCGAGCTGCCTGCGCATCCTCTCCACCTGCTCCGGGGATCCGGCGTCCGCCAGCATGACGCGGACCGGATCCCCGGGCACCAGGTGGACGAGCAAGAACACCAGGAACGAGATTCCCAGCAGGACCGGGATCAAATGCAGCAGCCGCCGGGCAACGTAGCGAAACACGGCTCAATTCACGCGGTCCCGCCGCGGACTGCCTGCCACCCGATCACCTAGCGCGTCCTGTAGGCGTCCAGCAACAACAGGTTCCCGAACTTGTCGTAGTAGATGTCCTGCACGTACGGCTGATTGAAGTTGACCGAGAGTTCCGAAGCCAGCGGAACCCAGGGCACTTCCGCCAGCAGAATCCGCTGGAGCTGCTTGTAGACTTCCAGCCGCTTGGCCGTGTCCACGGTCGTCTGCCCGTCTTCGAGCAGCTTGTCCACCTGAGTGTTGACGTAGTGCACGCGGTTGGTCGTCGCCAGCCGGCTGCTGTGGAAGAAATAGTAAAGGATGTCGGCGTCCGGCCACCCGTACGAGATCAGAATCGCGTCGTGCTCCCCTCGCTGGGTTGAGGCCAGGAGCGTGGCGGGCTCCATCTGCTCGATGTTCAGCTTGATGCCGGCCGTCCGCAGTTGCGACTGCAGGACAACGGCCACACGCACGTTGGTCATGCGGGCGTAGGTCCAGACCGTGAACTCAAGCGGCCTGCCGTCCTTCATCATCGCCCCGCCCGGCCCCGGCCGGTAGCCGGCCTCCGCCAGGAGCGCCCTGGCTCGATCGGGGTCGTGGTTGAGCGCGAACTGCTTCACCCCATCCCAGTAACCCCAGATCGTCGGCGCGATCGGACTGAGCATCGGTACCGCCAGGCCCTCCAGCGCGATGCGCGCCACCTCGTCTGTATTGGTCGCGTGCCCGATGGCCCGACGCACGCGCACGTCGTTGATGGGCGGCTTCTTGACGTTGAGCCCGAGGTAAGTCCCGCTGGTGGTCGGGATCTGGATGAACGGGAACTTGCCATCGCGCATCATGCGCCTGGCGTCTCGAGCAGGAGCACCCGGCAGGATGTCAATGTCGCCCCTCTCGAACGCGATCACCCTCGTGGACTCGTCCGGCACAATCCGGATGATGAGCTGGTCAAAGTTGGGCGCGCCGCGGTTCTTGTAGTGCGCGGGTCCCCAGGCGTAGTCGGGATTTCGCTCGTAGACGATCCGGTCGTTCGGGATCCACTGCTTGAAACGGAACGGTCCGGTTCCAACCGGGTTCTGCCCGTAGTCGGCGCCCATCTTCGCGATGGCCGTCGGGGAGAGGATCGCCAGGAACGATATGCGCAGCGACGAGAAGATCGGCGCGTACGGCTTGGAGAAGACCAGGCGCACGGTGAGGTCGTCCACCACGTCGGTGCGCGTCAGCGTGCCGACCCACGATGCCCCGGGCGCATTCGTCTCCTTGCTCACCAGGCGGTCGAACGTGGTCTTGACCGCGGCCGCGTTGAACGGGGTGCCGTCGTGGAACTTCACTCCCCGCTTGAGCTTGAAGGTGATTGCCGTGCCGTCCTGGGAGATCTCCCAGGACTCGGCCAGCCCAGGGATGAACTCGCCGGTGCGCCGGTCCACGGTCACCAGGGTTTCGTACATCACCGCGTGCGCGATGTTGACCGACGGCGTGCGGTGCGGGTCTAGCGAGGGAGGATCCGAGCCGATCACCATCGTCAGCGTACCACCTCGCGCCGGGGCCGGGGCCGCGCCGCCGCTGCCGGCGGTTATGGCCAACAGCACCACCACTACCAGAAGAACCGGAAGGGCGTTCCACCGCGTCATATGCCTGCCTCCTCCTCGTATGCGATTACCTGGCGTGCGACTACCGGACAACCAGTACAGGACAGTGGGCCTCGTGGATCACACGCGTGCTGACCGACCCCAGCAGCGCAACACCCACCCTGCCGAGCCCGCGCGAGCCCATCACGATCAGGTCGCACCCGCGGGCGCGCGCCACGTCCAGGATGGCGTGAGCGGCAGGGCCTTCCAGCACCGACTCCTCGTATGCCACGCCCTCTTCCTCCAGGACCTTCGCCGCCCCTCGAACAAGCGCTTCGCTTGCAGCCAGCCGTTTGGCCATGAGCTCTTCGAGGTACGGCGACCCCAGATCCCTGGGCAGGGGCTCAAAGGCCGTCAGCACGACCACGGTCGCGCCGTAGCGCCGGGCGATGCCTGCGACGATGGTCAGCGCCTTGCGCGCGTGCTCGGATCCGTCCGTAGGGTAGAGAATTGTCGTGAACACGGCTTTCTCCTTTAGAAGAGTCTAGAGACCACGTAGGCAACTAGGACCAGCACCGCGATCCCTGCCCAGAGCCATGTTCGGCCGCTCCGGCCGCGGGCCTTACGCGGCCGGAGGTCGGGCGTCTCGGCGCAAGCCGCGCAGTAGTTTCCAGCCCCGAGCCGGACCACGCAGCTTCCGCACAACGCCCTGCCGCAGCCCGAGCAGTAGGCCAGCGCCAGCCGGTCGGCGTGATTGGAGCAGGGGATGCCGCTCACGCGCCCCCTCCCAAGAAGGCGGACAGCGCCGCGTTGAAGGCGCCGGCGTCCTCGATGAACGGGACGTGTCCCATCCCGTGCATGATGTGCACCTGCGCGCCCGGGATCGTCCGGCCCGCGACGTCGGCCTGATCCGGAGGGATGACATGGTCGCGGGTACCCCAGACGACCAGCGTGGGCGCCGTGATGCGCGCCGCCACGGCCCTGGCCTGCTCCACGATCTCAGGGCGTACGCCCCGCAGGGTCACCGAGGCCCGCAGCGTCTTCATGAAGGTCTCTCCGGTTACGGGTCGCGCTGCGTTGCGCCGGGTGATCTCGACCAGCGCATCAGGGATGCGGCGCTGGTCGGCAAACGCCTCCCGGAGTCCCAGCCGGGGGAAGCGGCGGGTGAGCGCCAGGAATCCCTCTCCCATCCAGCGGATCGTCATCAGCCGCAGCGTAGTGCTCAGCCCGGTGCCGAAGCCGGCGGGCGCGGCCAGCACCAGTGCCGCGCAGCGCTCGGGCGCGGTTCCGGCTGCCAGCGCGGCAATCGCGCCGCCGAGCGACGAGCCGATGATCGCCGCCCTGGGTACCCCCACGGCGTCCATGAATGCCAGGGTGGCCACAGCCGCGCCCTCGGGTGTGGACGCGGCGGCGATCGGGTCTGACAGCCCAAACCCAGGGAAGTCGAGCGCAATCGTGGTGTATCGCTCGCGCAGCGCCGGAACCGTCCACTGCCAGAACTCTAGCGATGCCCCGATGCCGTGGATAAGGACCGCGGGCGGACCGCTGCCCTCGACGCGGTAACGGATGCGTGCCCCCATCACCTCAACGAACCGGTCGGTTTCCATCGCTGACCTCCTAAGCGTCTGAGGCGCGCTAGGTTCTTGGCGTCCGGGCCCGCATGGTTGAACCCAGGCGTCTCAATGATACCCGGCAGGGCCCGGAGGCGCGGGTGCGCGAGGAGCGCACGAAACCCTCCCGACCCAATCAGGCCTTCGCCGATGTTGGCGTGGCGATCGCGACGCGACCCCAAGGCGCCCTGCGAGTCGTTCAGGTGGAGCACGCGCACCCGATCCCATCCCACCGCCCGGTCCGCCGCGGCGATCATCTCCTCGATCCCCGCCGGCGTCCGCAGGTCCCAGCCCGAGGCGAACAGGTGCGCGGTGTCCAGGCACACGCCGACCCTGGCGTCTCCGTGCACTCCGTCCAGCACCGCGGCCAGATCGTCAAACGTGGCGCCCAGCGTGCCGCCGGAACCCGCGCTGTTCTCGATCAGCACCACCGCGCGCTCGGTGGCGCCGAGGATCTGCCGCACTGCGGTGGCTATCCGGCGCAGCGCCGCGCCCTTTGGAGAGGACAGGCGGCTGCCCAGGTGCGTGATCACGCCCAGGCCCCCGAGCCGCTCGACACCGCGCAGCGTGGCCAGCAGCGATGCGACGGACCGGCGCCGGAGATCGCGGTCCGGCGTACCCGGATTCACCAGGTAGGCGGCGTGCGCGACCAGCGGATCGAGGCCTGCGGCGCGCCGCTTCTGGATGAACCGCTCGATCACGTCATCGGGATAGACGCTCTTCCGCCACTGCCGCGGCGATCCGTAGAAGATCTGCAGGCAGTCGCAGCCCATTGCCACCGCGCGGTCAATGGCCAGATCCAGAGATCCGCTGATGGAGACGTGGGCTCCCAGACGCATGGCCGCTTCGTTCTTCTCTGGAGGAGAGGCGGAGCCCTGCGGATGGTAGGGGCACCTCCCGGCTCTAGAACTGCCAAACCGCCACAACCACCGCCAGCAGCGTCACTCCCAGCAGCAACGCCAGCGGCGCGCCGACCCGCGCGTAGTCGCCGAACCGGTACCCGCCAGGAACCATGACCATCATGCTGACCGGATGACTGATTGGCGTAAGCAGGGTGACCGACGTCGCCGCCGCGACCGTGATCATGAAGGGTGCCGGGTTGACGCCCATCTCAGTGGCGGCGCCCAGCGCAATCGGCGCCATCAGGATTGTCGTGGGGATGGCGGGCACGAACTGCCCGACCACGAAAGTGGCCAGGCAGGTCGCCGCAAGAACCGTGAATGGCGCGTCTCCGGCCAGTGGCAGCACCGCGCCTGCGACCGCCGCCGCAGCCCCAGTTGTGTGCAGCGCGGCTCCCAGCGGCAGCAGGCTCCCAACGACGATGATCGTGGGCCAGTCTACCACCTGGGGCGCTTCGGTCACGCTCACGCAGCCGCCGATAATCACGATGCCTGCCGCCAGTACCGCTGCCAGGCTCACCGGCACGACGCCAGTGGCCCCGGAGAGAATCACCGCTCCCAGCGCGAGCAGAGCGTACGGGACCTGCGCGGTGCGGAGCGGTGGTGACTCGTCGAGCGAGGCGAAATCCGGATCATGCTCGATGGACCGGATGCGTTCGTGCGGTCCCTGGAGCAGCAGGGCGTCGCCGTGCTGGAGGGGCAGGTCTGCCAGCCAGGCCCGGCGCGGCTGTCCCGCGCGCCACACCGCCACCACGTTGACGCCGTACCTCTGCCGGAACTCCAGCTCCTTGAGACTCTTCCCGGCCAGATCGGAGCGAGGGGCTACGACTACCTCGGCAAGGCCTACGGTGTCGGTCTCCAACGCGCCGCGGTCGCGGGCCCATTCGGGCTCAACCGCTATAGGCCCGAGACTCCGAAGCCGTTCGATTTCCTCGGGTCGCGCCTCCACCACCAGCATGTCCCCCGGCTGCAGCAGTTCCCCTGGCGGTGGCGATGGGGTGTGTTTCCTATCCCGTTCGACCGCCAGCACGGTCATTCCAAATGACTCGCCCAACGAGGCCTGCGCGATCGTCTTTCCATCAAGAGCATCTCCGCGCTCGACCCGGATCCGGAACAGGCGCTCGGGGAGTCTGTAGGTCTCCAGCAGATCCCGGCGGGGACCCGCCGGCGGCATCGCCCCCACGGGCATCCGCGCCGGAAGGAGGCGGCGTCCCAGTGTGGCCATGAAGATGATGGAGGCCGCCAGCATCGCGATGCCGACAGGAAAGAACGAGAAGAACGAGAGCGGCGCGTGTCCCGCCTGAACGAGGAGCCCGCTGACGATGAGGTTCGAGGCCTTGCCTATGAGCGTGAGGGAACCTCCCTGACGGGCGGCAATCGCCAGGGGCATCAGCAGCCGGGACGGGCTGATCCCTGTCTGATGGCAGACGGCGAGCGCTACAGGCAGGAGTATGGCCGTGGCGCCGACGAGGTTCATGAACCCCGACAGCCCGCCGGCCACCGCCATCAAGGCAACGATGAGCGCCACCTCGCGCGAGCCCACGGCGCGGAGGAGCAGGCGTGCTGAGAGCGCCGCCACCCCGGTGCGCTCCAGGGCCGCGCTGACGATGAGGAGGCAGGCGATGGTGACCACCACCGGATCGCCGAACCCGGCGAACGCTGCGGCAGGAGAGACGACCCCGGATATGCCCAGGGCCAGGACGACCGACATGGACACGATCTCGGGCCGTGGGCGCCCCCAGGCAAAGGCCGCCAGGGCTCCGGCGAGGATGAAGAGCACGGTCCAGCCGTCGGGAGTCAGCATCGCTGCTGACTGTTTCCGTTCGGGGCGGTGCGATGCCTGCCGTCATTCGCGCAATTCCGACCCAGACCTGTTAGAAACGCCCATAGGTGGCGATGGTAGTAGTAGCAACAGTAGCAGGAGGAGGAGAGGGGTATGTCGTACCGGTCGGGATACAGGTAAGTCATCCTGAACCGCACGGCCGGACCCGTGCTGTGTAGGGAACAGAGGCGACAGACAGGGCGTTAGTATTCTCGGAGGGCAGACACATCATGGCGAAGCGAAGAAAGGAACTCAAGCTGACCGTGATCGTGGCAGAGTCTGCAGACGGCGGCTACGTAGGGTATGTGGAGGAATTACCGGGGTGCGCCACTCAAGGCGAGACCATGGAGGAACTCCAAGAGAACATGCGGGACCTGATTCCATCCTTCATCGAAGCACTCGTTATGGAATCCCGCGAGAAGCAGACCTGTCAGACCATTGGCAAAGTGGTCCAGCGGAAGACCTACCGTGTCCGCCCCGTGGAGCTTGTTCACGCCTAGAACATGGGTGCCAGCGATCTCCCCGAAGCTTCTGGCCGGGAGATCGTCCGGTGCCTCTGCGAGCGTTTCGGGTTCACATACAGTAGGCGAGGCGGTCGGAACCACTTCATTCTCAGGCGGGAGGGCAGAAACCCTCCCGTTCTCGTTGTGATTCCCGACCACCGAAAGGTGAAGCGCGAGCTTCTGGCTGCAGAGCTGACACACGCTGGAATCGAGCACAAGGCGTTCGCGAAGGCGTTTCGAGGCAAGTAACCCCCCTTCCTATGATGCTAAGATCATGAGCGTCACATCCGCCGGTGGACCGTCAACCCTGCGCCGACTTTCCGCCGATCTTTCCCTGCTGGCCATCGCCGCGCTCTGGGGCCTGACCTTCCCGCTGGGCAAGATAGTTCTGGAGACCCTGACGCCGTTTGCATACATGGCGGTCAGGTTCAGCTTCTCGGCGCTGGTGCTCCTCCCCTTGATGTTACGCTGCACTACGCCGTTGGCCAGGCGCGACTTGACGGCGGCGGCCCTCCTGGGCGTAGTGCTGTTCCTCGGGTTTGCCCTCCAGAAGATAGGGCTGAGAATAACCACCGCGTCGAAGGCCGGGTTCATCACCGGGCTGTCCGTGGTCATGGTGCCTGTAATCTGGGCGGTATGGATGCGGCGGGTGCCGCACCAGCGCGTGATGCTGGGCATCGCCGCGGCCACGACGGGGCTTGCACTGCTGACCCTGAACGGAACGCTCGCGGTCAACGTTGGCGACCTGTTTGTGCTCGCGTGCGCGGTGTGCTTTGCGATGCACATCGCCATCATGGGGAGGCTGGCGCCCCGCCTGGACGCGATCACCCTAACCACGGTGCAGGTTGTGGTGGCCGCCGTCCTGAGCGTGCTGACCGCGCTGATGGAGGGATCTCTCCCCGGGGTGGCTACCGCGAGCGCCCTTATCTGGGGCATGATCCTGTTCATGGCTTCCACCGGCACGCTGGCGGCGCTGCTGGTGCAGGCGTGGGCCCAGCGGTTCACGACCCCTGCCCATACTGGGCTGATGTTCGCCTTCGAGCCGGTTGCCGCGGCGATCGCCGCGTTCCTCATCCTGGGCGAGGTCCTGGTGGGCCGCCAGGCGTGGGGCGCCGCGCTGATCTTCATCGGGATCGTGATCGCCGAACTCAATACGGGCCGGGCGGAGATCCCGGTGGAGGCCAGACGATGAGCAAGTTCCCGGGTTTTCAGACGCGCGCGATTCACGGCGGTACGGTTCGCGATCCACTCAAGTCGGTGAGCCCGCCCATCTACCAGACCTCCACCTTCCAGTTCGACTCGATGGCCGAGGGCGCCCGGCTGGGGGCAGATGCGGGCAGCGGCTGGTACTACACGCGCTGGGGCAATCCAACTACGCGGCTCTTCGAAGAGCTGATGGCCGAACTCGAAGGCGGCGAGGACGCGCTTGCCACGGCGTCGGGCATGGGCGCTATTTCCACGGCGGTGCTGGCGGTGCTCCATCCCGGCGCGCACGTCGTCTCCCCGCGCGCGGTGTACCAGGCCACGTTCACGCTGTTCCGCGAGTTGGCGCCGGAGCGCGGCGTCGAGGTGACGTTCATTGACGCGGTTGATCCCGCGGAATACGAGCGGGCGATGCGACCCAATACGAAGCTGCTGTATATCGAGACGCCCAACAATCCCTTGATGCAGGTGACCGACATCGCGGCCATCACTGACCTGGCTCGGAAGGTCGGCGCCGCCACGATTGCCGACAACACCTTCGCGTCACCGTTCAATCAGACGCCGCTAGCGATGGGCGCGGACATGGTCGTGCACAGCGCGACGAAGTACCTGGGCGGTCACCATGACCTCACCGCCGGGGTGATTGTGGGAAGGCGCGAACTGATCAAGCGGGCCACGCGCCTGCTCCGGGTTCTCGGCCCGGTGCTTGATCCGTTCGCGGCGTGGCTGCTGGTGCGCGGGCTGCGGACGCTGGGTCTGCGGGTGGAACGACACAATCACAACGCGGCGCGGTTGGCCGAGTTCCTGGCAGGCCACCCGCGGGTGGAACGGGTCCACTACCCGGGGCTGCCGTCACATCCCGATTACGCCGTGGCAGTGCGGCAGATGCGCGGATTTGGCGGGATGCTCTCGTTCGAAGCACGCGGGGGGTTCGAGGCCGGCGTGCGAACGGTTGAGAATCTGCGGATCGCCAGTTTGGCGGTCAGTTTGGGCGGCCACGAGACACTGGTGACGCATCCGGCCTCCACGAGCAGCGTGGGGATTCCCCGGGAAGACCGCGAGCGGTCTGGGATAACCGACGGGCTGATCCGCGTCTCGGTCGGGCTGGAAGACGTCGAGGACCTGATCGCGGACTTCGATCAGGCCCTGCGCTCCGTCTAGGCCGCGGCTCCTGCTCCCTCAGGCGCTCCGGGCAGGGCAAGCCGCGGCTCCGCCTCCCTGCCAGGCCAGCAGGATCTTTGTCGCCTCTTCCAGCGACGCCGCTTCCGCATCGGGCCTTATGTGGCGATGGTTGACGTTGTCCGGGTTGGGCGTCATCGTGACGTAGAGCGTACGCATCCCGACCCCTTGCCCGCCGCCCATGTCGGCCTCCAGCGTGTCGCCCACCATCGCGGCGCGCGCCGGCTCGACCCCCCACCGCTCGAGCACCGAGCGGAAGATCGTAGGGTCGGGTTTGGTCCTTCCGAATCCCGCAGATGACACCACGGGATCCAGGTACGGACCGAAGCCCATCCGCTCGACGATCTGCTCGATCAGCCAGTGAGAGGAGGCGTTCGAGATGCACCCCAGCCGGAGGCCGGCTCTGCTCAATCGCTCCAGCATCCCCACCGCGCCAGGGAAGGCACGGTATCCATCCATTTCGGGCGCGAAGAACACGCGCTCGGCGGCCTCGACGAACTCGCCGTCGGTTGTCCCCAGGTTCAGTTGTGCGGCCGCCCGGTGGATCGCCTCCTGCATGGTGTGCTGGCGGCCGGTGATCGAGGTCATCTCCCACATCCAGCGGCGGGCTTCACGGATCGCGGCACCCAGCTCCGCCGGAATGCCCGACGACCGCAGCCACGCCGTCAGGTGCGCGGAGTTGTCCGCCTCGGTCGTAGAAGGGTAGATGAGCGTACCGCCGAGGTCGAAGATCACCGCGGCCAGCGAGGGATATGTCGTGTGAGTTGAGCCGGTCATGCCGGGATCATACTACGCGCGCGGATGTCAGTCGAGAAAAAGCGGAACCAGCTCGAACCTCTTTACGTCCACCAGTCCGCGGTCGGTGAGCTTCAGGTCCGGGATCACCGAAAGCGACATGAACGACAGCGTCATGAAAGGATCCGCCAGGGGCACCCCGAGGCGTTGGGCCGCCGCCAACACCGCCCTCTGCCCTCTGGCGACGCCGGCGAGCGGTTGGTCCGACATGAGGCCTGCTATGGGTAGGGGCAGTGATGTGGTCTCGCCACCGTCAACGACCACCAGCCCGCCCTGCATCTCGAGTACGCGTTCCACCGCCGCGCGCATGGCTTCGTCGGACGCGCCCAGGACGATCAGGTTGTGCGCGTCGTGGGCGATCGTCGAGGCCAGCGCGCCGCGCTTCAACCCGAAGCCACGCACGAATCCCATGCCGACCCGGCCGCTTCCGGTGTGCCGCTCGATCACCGCCATCTTGATCAGGTCCCTGTCGGGATCGGCGACCGCCTCGCCGTTGACTATGGTGATCTCTGCCTCACCGGCTCCGGTTATCAGCTGATTCGGGACGACCTCGATCACCCGCGCGCGGCGGCTGCGCGCTGGTATGCCGAACCGGAGGCTGCTGCGCAGCACGTTGACCGAGCCGCGGAGCATCGGCAGCTTCTCAGGCCGCTGGTAGGGCAGAAGCTCGTCGTCGCGCGCCACAAGGCGGCCGTGACGGAAGACCAACCGGGGGCGCGGCGACCGGAGGTCGTCGAAGACGATCAGGTCGGCGAGCCGTCCCGGCGCAACGGCTCCGCGGTCGCGCAGCCCGAAGTGCTCGGCGGTGTTCATGCTGGCGAGCTGGAGGGCCAGGAAGGGATCGAGCCCAAGCCCGATCGCCTGCCGGACCATCGAGTCAATGTGCCCCTCCTCCAGCAGGTGCTTCGGGTTGCGATCGTCGGTCACGAAGGCGCAGCGCCAGGCGTTCCCGGGCGTAACCAGCGGCAGCAGATCCTGGAGGTTGCGCGCGCCGGTGGCCTCGCGCAGCATGATGACCATTCCCCGCTGCATCTTCTCCCGGGCTTCGTCCACGGTCGTGCACTCGTGGTCCGAGCCGATCCCGGCCGCCGTGAGGGCGTTCAGGTCCATGCCCCTGATCCCGGGCGCGTGGCCGTCAATCGGGCGGCCGGCGGCCGAGCGGATCTTGGCCACCACTTCCTCGTTTGAGTCCAGCAGGCCCGGGGAGTTCATCATCTCCGCCAGGCCCAGCACCCACTTGTCCTGCATCAAGACCTCGAGGTCATAGGCAGAGACCTCCGCGCCCGCGCTCTCCAAGGAGCTGGCAGGCACGCAGGACGAGGCCATCAGGAACACGCTGAGCGGGTTGTACTTGGCCGCCTGCAGCATGTAACGTATGCCACTCATGCCCAGCACGTTGGCGATCTCGTGCGGATCGGCGATCACCGTGGTGGTGCCTCTCGGCACGACCGCGCGCGCGAACTCCGGGACGCTCACCAGCGCGCTCTCGATGTGCACGTGTCCGTCAATGAACCCGGGAGCCAGGAACGATCCCCCCAGGTCGCAGACCTCGCGGGCTTGATACGCGCCGCGGTCCGGACCAGCGGCGATCCCGGCTATCCGCTCGCCGAGTATGGCGACGTCGGACCCCACAACGGCCTGGTCGTACAGGTCTATGACGCGTGCGTTGGTCAGCAGAAGGTCGGCGGGCTCCCTGCCCCTGGCGACCTGGATGAGCCGTGCGAGGTCCATTGTAGCGGGGTTCACCGGGTCGGTTCAGGGTTCCTGCGCAGCGGGCGGGTCGCCGCCTGCAGGCAGGAAAGGCCGGCAGGGAAGGCCGACGGGGAGGGCAGGCAGGAAAGCGGTCCGATGCTCGTTGAACCGTGAAAGCAGATGGACATTCTGCTCCCACGCACGCTCGACGAGGCCCTCGGCTTGAAGTCGAAGCATCCCGAGGCCATTGCCTTTGCCGGCGGGACCGACCTGATGGTCGAGCTGAACCTCGGCCGCCGCCTGCCCCGGATGGCTTTGGACATCTACCGGCTTCCCGAACTGCGGCAATGGTATATCCAGGACGGTACGCTCTTCCTCGGCGCAGGGATGACATACAGCCGGATCATCCGGGAACTGCCCGAATTCACCGCGCTGGCTCAGGCGTCGCGTTCGGTGGGTTCGCCGCAGATCCGCAACCGGGGCACCATCGGCGGCAATCTGGGCACCGCATCTCCGGCAGGAGACGCGCTGCCCGTGCTGGCCGCCTGCGACGCCGAGGTCGTGCTCGCCAGGGACGGCGACCGCACCAGGACGCTCCCTTGGCACCGGTTCCTGGTCGGTCCCAAGAAGACCGCGATCGAGCCCGACGAGTTGATCCTCGGCGCGCGCTGGCATGTCACGCGCGGCCCCGGCTCGTTCTCCAAGGTCGGCAGGCGCAACGCGATGGTGATCGCGATTGCTAGTCTCTGCCTGGTGCTGGACGAGGACCGGCACGCAGTGCGGGTCGCGCTTGGGTCGGTGGGCCCCACGGTCCTCCGGGCGCCCGAGGCCGAGGCCTTCGCGGCGGACGCGCTGGCCGGGGCAGGCGCCTGGGGCGATCCGGCTGCGCACGTGCCGCCCCAGGTGCTCGAGGCCTTCGGCGAGCGCGTGGCCGCCGCGGCCAGGCCCATTGACGACATCCGTGGCACCGCGGCCTACAGACGCCACGCCTGCGCCGTGCTCGCGCGTCGGGCACTGCGCTGGGCGCTCGAGGATCGGCTGCCAGGCCCGGGAGGCGGAGGCCCGGCAAGCAGAGGAGCGCGATGCTGATCCGCTTGAAGGTCAACGACGAGTGGCGAACAGCCGATGCTGGGCCTGGTGCCAGTCTGCTCCATGTGCTGCGCGAGCAACTGGGCCTGCTCGGAACGAAGAACGGGTGCGAGCAGGGCGAGTGTGGCTCGTGCTCGGTGTGGCTGGACGGCGAACTGGTGTGCTCCTGTCTCGTGCTGGCGGCGCAGGCGCACGAGCGCGAGGTGCGCACCGTCGAGGCGCTTGCCGGTCCTGATGGTCTCCATCCGGTGCAGGAGGCGTATCTCGAAGCAGGGGCCGTGCAGTGCGGTTATTGCACGCCTGGGCTCGTCGTCGCCACAGCCGACCTGCTGGCGCGCAACCCCTCGCCCAGCGAGGCAGAGGTGCGTGAGGCGCTCTCCGGCAACCTGTGCCGGTGCACCGGCTACGTGAAGATCCTCGGCGCGGTGCATCTGGCGGCCCAGCGCCTGCGCGGGCGAACCGCATGAGCAGGGTTCTGATCGAATCGTGCGACGTCGTCGCCACGATGGACGACGCCGGCACCGAGATCCCCGGCGGGTCGCTCCTGCTCGAAGACGGGAAGATTGCATGGGTTGGGCAAGGTTCCCCGCCGGGGCCGGCGCAGGGCGCCGCCCCCAGCCATCTCGAGCGCCTGGACGGCCGCGGCATGGTCGCGTTGCCAGGCCTGATCAACACGCACCACCACCTGTACCAGACGCTGACGCGCGTGCGAGCTCTCGACCAGGGCCTCTTCGGCTGGCTGCGCGCGTTGTATCCGACCTGGGCCGGCGTAGATCAGGAGTGGGTGTTCGCCGCTGCCCGCGTGGGCCTGGCCGAACTGGTGCTCTCGGGCTGCTCTGCGACAACGGACCACCATTATGTCTTTCCAAAGTCCAGCAACGGGCTGGACCTGCTGGAGGCGGAGATCTCCGCTGCACGCGAGATCGGCCTGCGGTTCCATCCCTGCCGCGGCTCGATGGATTTGGGCGAGTCCGATGGCGGCTTGCCGCCCGACTCGATAGTGCAGCAGACCGACACGATCCTGGCGCAGACCGAGGAGGCGGTTTCTCGATTCCACGACCCTGCGCCCGGGGCGATGCTGCGGATAGCGGTGGCGCCCTGCTCGCCGTTCTCCGTGACCGAGCGACTGATGCGGGAGTCCGCGGCGCTGGCCCGCCGCCTAGGAGTCCGCCTGCACACCCACATCGCCGAGACCCTAGACGAGGACGCCTACTGCAAAGCTACTTACGGAAGACGGCCTGTGGAGCTGCTCGACGACCTCGGGTGGTTGGGGGACGATGTATGGCTGGCGCATTGCGTGCATCTGTCAGAGAGCAACGTCCACCAGATCGCACACAGCGCGACCGGCGTGGCCTGGTGCCCGACCTCGAACCTCCGGCTGGGATCGGGCATCGCGCCGGTGCGCCTGCTCCTCGACGCCGGCGCGCGGGTAGGCTTGGGCGTGGACGGATCCGCCTCCAACGACGGCGGGCACCTGCTGGCCGAGGCGCGCACAGGGCTGCTGGCCGCGCGTTCCGGCGGCGCCGGTGCGATGAGCGCGCGAGAGGCGCTGCGCGTGGCCACGCGAGGTGGGGCGGCCTGCCTGGGCCGCGATGACATCGGCTCGCTGCAGGCCGGGAAGCGCGCGGACGTGGCGCTGTTCTCGGTCGGCGGGCTGGAGCACGCCGGCGCGGATGCAGATCCCGTTGCCGCGCTCGTGCACTGCAGCCCGCAGCGCGTGCGGCACCTGTTCGTGGAAGGCCGGGCCGTGGTCAGGGACGCGCGCCTGGTCGGCGCCGACGAGGTCGCGATCGCCTCGGATGGCCGCAGGGCCACGCTTCGGATCTCCGGCCGGCCCTGGGGGAGCGCTCAGGCATGAGCATCAGGACCCTGACAAGGACGCGGGGCGGAGTTGGCGAGAGCGTCCGCCGTGTGGACGGCGTCCCCAAGGTCAAGGGCGCGTTTCAGTTCGGGAGCGATCTCTGGGCCGAAGGGATGCTGTGGGGGCACACCCTGCGCAGCCCGCACCCGCACGCGTTGATCCGCTCGGTCAACATCGCCGGTGCCCTGGACCTACCCGGCGTACACGCCGTGCTCCTGGCTGCCGACGTGCCCGGTAAGAAGAACTTCGGACTGGAGTTCGCCGATCAGCCGGTGCTGGCAGGGGATCGCGTCAGGTACGTAGGCGAGCCGGTGGCTATCCTGGCCGCGGTGGATCAGGAGACGGCCCGGCGAGCAGCAGCGCAGATCGTGGTGGACTACGAGGTCCTGGCCGCGGTCACCGACATGGAGGAGGCCCTGCGGCCTGAGGCGCCCCGGCTGCACGAGTACGGCAACGTGCTCCGGCACATCCGCATCGTGCACGGCGATCCCGAGGCCGAGGCCGAGGTGTGGGTCGAAGGGTACTACGAGACCGCGATGCAGGACCAGGCGTTTCTGGGCCCGGAGTCCGGCATGGCGATACCCGACTCCGACGGTGGGGTAGATCTCTACGTCGCCACGCAGTGGCTACACGTGGACCGCGAACAGGTGGCGCCCTGCCTGAACCTGCCCTCAGAGAAGGTGCGGCTGCACCTGGCCGGCGTGGGCGGCGCGTTCGGCGCGAGAGAGGACGTCAGCATGCACAT
>VGFA01000022.1 GCA_016869025.1 Armatimonadota bacterium
ACTACCCTGATCCTAGGTGAAAAGCACGAGGTCGTCAAGGTTCTTGTTGACGACCCCGCCCCTACTGGCTGGAATACCCGCCGGAAGCCCGCTTCAGCCTCTATCCGAACTTATGTCTGAATCGTAGAGACAGGACCGGGTCACCATCCCAGCGCCCGGACCCAGTATACACCAGTCCCATTGACCGCGATGCCAGCGGCCAGCAGGGCCAAGTCCACCGCCAGAGGGCCGCTGCGCAGGGCGCCAGCTAGCAGCACCAGCACCGGCACCCACCAGTCCAGACTATACCGGTACCCGTACTGCACCCAGCCCACCGAGAAGAAGAACAGCATCGGCACCAGCATGCTGAGGATCACGGCGGCCCAGGGGAGCCATGCCCTGCGGTCTGCCCGGGTGAACAGCAACCGGACGACCACCGGGCTCGTGATCCAGAGCGCCATCCCGTGAGGCGAGGGCCGTAGGTACGGCGGGTCGGGAATCAGATCAGGCAGGCGCAGAAACATGGCGGCAAGGTGCTCGGGCACGTAGCGAACGTTGAAGAATCCCCACCGGGCCACGGCATCCGCGCTGGCCGAGGCCATTGACAGCAATCCGTATCCCGACTGCAGGGGGTCTCCAAAGCGCAGCGCGTTGTAGGTCAGGTAGACCGCCATGCCCGCTGCACTGGCCAGCGCGAACGGCACCAGCGCCCGCAGCGTCCGGTGGCGCAGCCAGAGGATCGCTGCCACGGCCGGCACAGCCGGCAGCACGCTCAGGCGGGTCAGCCACGCCGCAGCCAGCACCGCCCCCACCACCGCGGGCCTGGCCCCACCGGCCATCTCCCAGACCAACACCGCCATTGCCAGGACCACCACCACCTGGGCGAAGAACCAAGTGGTGCCGATCGCCACAGCCGGCCACAGGACGCTGCCGAAGGAGAGGGCGGCGGCGCAGAACAGGCGCACCGCCAGTGGGAAACCCATGCGGCGCAGCGCGGCCACAAGCACGGCCGCGGCCGCCCCCGCCAGGACCTGCCCGACCCGGCCCTGGTCGGCACCCTCTCCCTGCAGCGCCACGACGGGCATCAGCAGGACGGCCGGTACCGGCGGAAACGGCGCGTACACCCGGTCTCCGATGCGGATGACGTCGTGGTAGTGGGCCGGCAGTCCCCGGAGATCCACACGACCCTGCAGGAACGCCGATGCCATGTACACGTAGTGGCGGTACGCCGTGTTCGTACGGGGCGTCACCATGACGTAGATCACCAGCGCCACCGCGAAGACCACCGCCGGTTCGAGCAGGGACCGTCTCAAGGCACGATCCACCCAAGACGCCAGAAGACTACCCCCCAAGCGTTCACAATAACGCCGGCCACCATCAGGGCCTTTGCCAGCAACGACGGCCGTCCGCGCATGCCCCAGATGGTCAGCACGAACAACAACGGGTAGAAGTCCGTGGCCAGGCGGTAGCCGAACTGGGTGGTGCCGGTTGCCCCAAACGACATCACAACCATGCTCACCAGAAGGATCGAGACCCAGGCGGCCAGTGCCTCCGCGCGCAGTGGCGCGCGCAGGGCATAGACGAACGCGGGGGTCGTCACCCAGATCGCGAGCCCGGTCCAGGGCACGAGCGCGAACGGAGGGTGCGGCACGAGCACCGGCCGGTCGAGAAACATGATGTGCAGGTGCCTGGGAATGTAAGAGATGTGGAACAGCCCGCGTGAGAACCACGGCTCGTCGAGGATCCCAGGTCGCACGGCATTGGCCACGTCGGCGACGGTGCCGAACCGCAGGTAGTTGTAGGCGCTGTTGAGCAGCACCGCGGCCGCGATCGGACCGGCCAGTCGGATCAGGTAGCTCAGGTCAACCCGCCGCCAGCCCCCGAGGCCGCCCGGCCACCAGGCGGCACGCGTGGCTGCCAGGAAGAACGGCAGCGTGAGCACGGTCGGCAGGTGCGACAGGTAGGCCACCGCGATTCCGGCACCGATGATTGTCGGCCGCCGCGCACCGAACGTCTCCACCAGCGACAAACTCAGTCCTGCCACAGCCACGACGTGCGCGAAGTACCACGTGCTGCCCACGGCGCTCAGGAACCAGATGATCGTGCCGAAGGCGCCCATCGCTCCGAACCAGAGATAGTCGCGCGGCTTCGGGGTCAGGCGGGACGCCAGCAGCACCATCAGCCCTGCGGCGAACGCGCCCGTCAACCAACTGGCCAGCGACTGACTTGCCCTCAGCCCCCAGACGGCCACATACGGCAGCAGCAGAATCGCCGGGCCCGGCGGCGGTATGACATAGAACCGGCCGTCGTATTGCGTCATCTCGAGGTAGCGCGGAGGGCGATCGAGGTCGAGGCGGCCGTTCAGAAAGGCGTCCGCCAGCAGCACGTAATGATTGAAGGGCGTCTGGCCGCCGTAAGAGAGCGCGTAGACCGAGAACGCCAGCACCGCCATCGCCACCGCCCAGAACGCCGGGTGCCGGAGGAGTGTCCTCATCGGCAATGGGTTTGCGATGCGGGGATTAGAGCCCATTGTGTGGAATCACTCTTCGATGACCGCTGACAATCCTCCCCCCGCCCCCGCCGCCGTAACGCACGCCGACCGGGACTACCGGCGCTGGTGGAACCTGGCGGCGGCTGCGCTGCTGCTTCGCTTCCTCATCATGCCCTACGGCGGCTTCCCGGTGGACATCGGAACGTTCAGGGCATGGGCGGTTGGCCTGGCCGAGAAGGGCCCTGCCGCGTTCTACGGCGCGGGGTTCGCCGACTACCTCCCGGGATACCTCTACGTGCTCTGGGTAATCGGGGAGATAAACCAGGTCGTCCGGCTCAGCGACCAGGCCTTCGTGTTCGCCCTCAAGCTGCCCGCGGCAGTATGCGATGTCGCCGCGGCCTGGGTTGTCTTCGCCCTCACGCGGAGGATGGGTTCGGGCTGGGCCCTGACCCTCTCGGCTTCGTACCTGTTCAATCCGGGGATCGTCTTCAACAGCGCATACTGGGGGCAGGCCGACGCGGTCGGAGCCCTGTTAGCCCTCTCCGGCGTCGCGCTGCTGGGCGCCGCGTCGCCGCTGCTCCCGGCGGCACTGCTCACGATCGGGGCGTTGATCAAGCCCCAGACCGCTCCGGTGGCGATCCCGGCCGGCCTCTACCTGGTGCGGATGCTCGCGCGTCCGGTCCACGGCCCTCCCCGCTGGGATCTGCTGATGGGCGCGGCCGCCGTAGCCGCGGCTGCTCTGGTGCTCATCGTCCTGCCCTTCGGCCTGAGCCCGCTCGGTCTGATCGGCGTCCTGCGAGTCTCGCTCGGCGTCTATCCCTACAGCAGCGTCGTCGCCTTCAACTTCTGGGGGGCGGCTCAGGGATTCTGGGTCGGAGACGGTGTACAGTGGCTGGGGATCCCGCTGTACCTGCTTGGAGCAACCGCTGCGACCGCCGCCCTGGTGGTTGTTGCGGTTGGAGCCCTGCGCCGCCCGACGCTTCGTGGGACGGTGCTGGCCTGCTCGGTGGCGCTGCTGGCGACCTTCGTGCTCCCGACCAGGATACACGAGCGCTACCTGCTCCCGGCCATCCCGTTCTTCGCGGCGGCCGCGGCGGCCGACCGGCGGATGCTCGGGGTCTACGCGGCTCTCTCGGTGGTGTTCGCGCTCAACCTGCTCTTCGCGTACACGCGCCCGTACGTCCAGACCTTCGCGCTGCCGGCCTGGCTGGAATCCACGGTATTCTCACCCATCGGTACCCGCGCGCTCAGCGTGGCCGCGGTCCTGGCCTTTCTGGTCGCGCTGTGGGTCCTCTTCACTCCGGCCCGCGGGCCGATCAGCGAAGAACACCGCGGCGTCAAGGACTAGGGCAGGAGATCCGCAACCGCGATCGTGTGATCTGGGCGCGCGAGCGGCGCAACCTGCTCGGCGACGCCCAGCCGCAGGGTGGCGCGGTATTCGCCGCGCCCCTCGCCGATCGGTGCAGGATCCCGCAGGATCTCAAGCGTTCGGTCAACAAGGTTGAGCACCCAGTACTCCGGGATTCCTGCATCGGCATACAACTGCGCCTTGCGCGTCCGGTCGAACTCCAGCGTCGTCCCGGCAACCTCGGCGACCAGCACCGCCGTCGTGGGATGCTGGTCGCGGTATTCCCTGGGATCTCCTGGAACAACCGCGACATCGGGTTCAGGCTCAGAGAACACGCCCACCGCCAGGGGAAGCTGCGCGCGCACCACGTAGCCCGCGGGGAAAGCGGTCCGCAGAGCATCGAGCAGGAGCGTCACCGCCGTCGCATGCCCGGGTCCCTGGGGCGCCATTTCGACGATCTCTCCCTCAATGAGCTGCACCCGGTCGTCGGGGCCCAGCGCGCCGAGGGCTACAAGCCGGTCGTACTCCTTCCGCGCCCACCGCTTGAGTTGCACGCTCACGGTTCCCACCTCGGCCCAATCATACCATCGGACAGACCCACGGAGCTTTCAGCCTATATCCACGACCCGAACCACATCAATCGCATCATCCGTTCGTTGGTCATCGGCACAGCCGACAGCACGGGATAGTACGCCACGAACCACCCAACCGCCAGGGCGACGAACAGCCACACGACGACCCCTCCCACCCTGGCACGCACGCGCGCCATCACCGCGGCCAGGCCCATGATCAGGAACGGCAGCGACGGCATGAAGTGATAGAGGAACAGCGCCCGGCTGATGAAGGCGTACTGCAGATAAGAGATCGCAAAACCGGCCAGCAGGAAGGTCTCGGGCATCGCGCGGGTGCGCACGGCGCGCCAGGCGACCAGGCAGAACGCCGGAAGGCTCGCCCACCAGACGATCGGGTTTCCGATGGCCAGGATACCGCGCTGGATCTGCGGCGCGGCCTCGTAGTACTCGTACCAGATCGGCCGGATCAGCACCGGCCAGGACCACCAGTTCGACTGGTAGGGATGGGGCTCGGTGAGACTCGCGTGGAACTCGTACATGGAGACCTGATGCGCGACCCACTCGCGGACGCTGTGACCCAGCATGAAGTACGGGATGTAGGTCACCAGGTAGACCGCCACCGGCACAAGGACGAACGCGGCGGCGATGTGGCGGATGTCCCCGCGCGGCAGCGCGATCCTGCCCCACCCGCGGAGCAGCGCCAGCGTCACCGGGATCGTCGAGAGGGGCACGACCGTGGTCCACTTGGTGGCGATCGCGCAGCCCGCGGCCGCGCCGGCAAGATAGAGCCAGCGTACCTCACCGCCTGAGGGCTCCTCCGGACGGTCCAGGCGGCCCCGCAGATACCGCCAGAACGCGGCATACGAGCCGAACAGGAACAGGGTCAGGAAGATGTCGGGCTTTGCGATCCGGCTCTCGACAAAGATGAGGCCGTCGGTGGCGACAAGCAGCGCGCTGAAGGCGGCGATGAACCGGTCCCTGAACAGTATGGCGGCGAGGGCGTAGATCACAGCCACCAGGAGCGTGCCGGCGACCGCGCTGGCCACACGCCAGCCGACTGCGCGATCTCCGGCCAGCCGGATTCCCCCGGCGATGATCAGCTTCGACAGCGGCGGGTGGGTGCGCTCCTCGGTGACCTCAGCACCGGAGAGGATCTGCTGCGCTGCCTTCGCATAGTAGATCTCGTCGAAGATCATGTGCGCAGGCGTCTCAAGGCGCGGCAGGCGTACAAGGGCCGCGAAAAGGACAATCCCAAGCAACAGCCACAGGGCCGCGCGCCTGGACTCCGCCGGACCAGGGGCTGTGCCGGACGCCGGAGCGCCGGCAGGAGCTGGCCCGGGGATCTCAGCGGGAAGGGCCATGCCCCTTCCTCAGGCGGGCGCCGAGCGCGTCCAGGTGGCGCCGGGCTTCTGCCAGCACCTCTGCGCCCGGCTCCTCCTGGCCGTAGACGGACGCCTCGACCAGGGCCGAGAGCCGGGCGACCTCAGGCATCGGACCCGAGGCCTCAACCCGCTGCCGGAACTCTTCCACGGTCTCCGAGGGCGCGCGGCGCCATCCCCGTCGGGCGAGCATCGCGCACATCCGGCGGTAGATCTCGCCGAGGCCCCCGCCGGGCATCTCGGAGGCCTGCCTCGATCCCACAATCAGCCGCGTTCCTGCCACCGCCAGCACCCCTGCCAGCGCGATCCCGGCCCACAGCGCGCCCTGCGCCAGGACGGATGCCGCCTCCAGCACGCGCGCCGCGGCCGGCGAACGGGCAGCCAGCGCCTGGAGCCGCGCGCGCAGCAACTCGGCCACATCCTGCCAGACCCAGCGCCGCAGCGCCGGCGCACCCAGGGTGGCCGTATCCGGGAACCCCGGCGTCGGCTCGAACTCCACCCATCCCACCCCGGGGAAGAACACCTCCACCCAGGCATGGGCATCGCTGTTGCGGACCTCGTACAGCCCGGTAAGCGGGTTGAGCGTCCCTGGCGCGTATCCGGTTACCAGCCGGGCCGGGATCTCCGCTGCCCGCAGCAGCACGACCATCGCGCTCGCAAACTGCTCGCAGTAGCCCCGCCGCTCCTCGAACAGGAAGTAGTCCACCGCGTCGCCGGGTCGCCGCTGTGGGGGGATGGTCAGATCGTACCGGTACTCGGCCCACAGGTGGCGGTTCACGGAGGCGACCCGGTCGTAGGCCGTGGGCTGATCGGCAACGAGCCGCAGAGCCAGGTCGCGCACCCGTCCCGGGATCTGCGGCAGTGCCAGGTAGCGCGCCCGTAGGTCCGCGGGTATCTCGCCCTGGGCACCGCGCAGACGCCCGGGGTCTGGGATCAGCGCGCGCGATACCACTGAGTACACCGTGCCGGGCGGGAGCGTGGACGACAACCTGATCGCGCCGTACCGGTCGAGGTAGACCCGGGCAGTGGACAGGTAGAGGCTCTCCGCCACCGGCGCGGCGAAGACCACGTTGGGCTGCTCCGCCTCAATGAAGAACGACTGTGTGACCCGGATTGGCCGCACGCCGTAGCGAAGGATCTCATCCTGCCTGTGGGCCAGGCTGATCGGCGGGAACCTGCCCTCGGCCTCATATACACGGTTGTCGCTGATCTTCCAACCGGAGCCGGTGTACGTGTCGAATACCAGCGCCCGCCAGTTGAACTGATGGGTGGACCGCACGCGCATGACCACGGTCTCGTCAAGCCGGCCGCGCATGCGCAGGTCCACCGTTGTGCCGAAGCCAAAGTACCCGCGCGGGTTCCACAGGCTCTGCGACGCGCCGTCATCGCCCCCGCCCGGGTAGGCCGGGTTGAAGATCCGGCCGGCGAAGAAATCCAGCAGCAGGCGCTGGGGCGAGAACGGCAGCGTGACCAGACGTACGCCTTCGTAGCGCGGGGTGAGCGTGAAGACCACACCGGCCACCAGCAGCACCATGATCAGAAGGTGGTTCGCCGCCGGCATCATGCCCTGGAGTCGCGGACCGGCAGCCGGACCCGAAATCCCGCGCGTCGGCCAGCCCGCCGCGGCCCCGGTAGCGATGCCGGGGGCTCTGCCCGGGGGTACAGCGGCCTCCACAGCGGCCTGCCAGGAGTTGTGCACCAGCACATGGACCGCAGCCAGGGCATACGGCACAAGGTAGAGCAGGTAGGTCATGTCCCGGCCGAACGCCGCGGCCACCGCCATCAGGATCACCGACGAGAGCAGGCTGAACAGCAGATCGCGCCTCGCCGGCACATCGAACGAGTGTAGCGTCTGCAGCCAGAGCAGAAGCACGGTGAGCGGCACGCTCGTGTGGAAGGGGTTGGAATAGACGTCGCGCAGGAACTGCCAGCCCACCTGCAGGCACAGCGCGGCCAGAATCAGCTTGACCCACCAGTTGCGCTTCCCGCGGCGCCAGTAGGAGAACATGAACCCGGCGGCGACCAGGGTCGGGACTATCAGACGGTGCTCCAGGAAGTCGTCGTGGGCGGTCACCGCCATGATGCTGACGACCACCGAGGCCAGGGTCCACAACCGGAGCGGCACCGAGTGCTCCGGCGCACCGGTGGCCACGAGGCGGCGCCAACCTACCACGCCTGCACCGTCCCATCCTCCATGTAGACGAGGCCTGATGCGGTTCCGACTCCGGCAGAGGCGCCGGCCACCCGGACCGCGGGGAGTACCGGCGTCACGCCCTCGGGCCACGATCCGCCGGCAGGCCGCGATCCGCCGGGCCACGATTCGCCGAGCCACGCCTCGCTCCCGGTGTTCGCTGCCACCACTATCAGGTGGCGGCCGGACGCGGCCAGTTTCGGGAGCACTTCTGCTACCGGCGGCGAGCAGGGAGTCACGCCGGCCAGCCAGTCCATGGCCGGCTCGCGGCCGCGGTGCTGGACTACCCCCTCCTCCCATCCGGTCAGCACAACGTCCGCTTCGCGGTCGAGCGCCGCCTGGAACAGCGAAGCCGCGGCGCGCACGACGGCATCCAGTTGCTCAGGACTCTGCCGGCTATCGAGGTCAACGACGATCGCGGCGCCAGGCGTGACCGGCCGCTCGAACTCACGCACAACCAGGGCCCCGCGCCGTGCCGAGGATCTCCAGTGGATGTGGGCAGGATTGTCACCCCACCTGTAGTCCCGTACGCCGTAGAGGTCCTCGGCCTGCCGCGTACGAGCGCCCGAGGACCCGCCTTCCAGCACCGGGATCAGGTGTGCCATCACCCCTGAGGGCACCGGTCGGGTCCGCGGCCAGATCGTGACCCCTCCGTTTGCCGGGAACTTGCGGCTCGCCGCGAACAGGCCCAGCGGCCCCCGGGACGCCACCGTCACCGGCTCGAGCGCAAACCGGCCGCGGACGGGCGGCACAACGGTCAGGCTGATCGTGGCCCGGACGCCGGGGACCGCGTGCGGCACCAGAGCCCGCGCCCGGGCGCCCGACCATCCACACTCAACAACGAAGAACCGGCCCCCCCGGGGGGATTCCAGCGTGATCTCAACCGGCAGGGGAACGCCCTCCACCCCTCGGGCCGGCGCCTGCTGCTCCACGCGCAGCCGGCGCAGCGGCACGTGCGCCGTGGCCGCGCCTACGAAGAGCAGCGAGACCAGCAGCGCGTCGAGAACGAAGAGCAGCCCGGAGGCCAGGTTGGTCGCGAGCAGAAAGACCGCGCCCGCAAGCAGCAGCGCGGAGGTGCCCTCACGCGTTGGCACGGGGCGCCTCGAAGACCGGCACCTGGGTCTGAGCCAGGATCTCCGCGATCACCGCGTCAGCCGAGGACGCCGGGCCGGCCAGCGACCGAAGGACCATCCGGTGGGCCATTATCGGGACCGCCAACGCCTTCACATCGTCGGGGGTAACGAACGCCCGACCGACCAGCGCGGCCCGCGCCTGCGCGGCGCGCACCAGGGCCAGGCCGCCGCGAGGGCTGCATCCGAGCGCAACCGAAGGGTGGTCTCGGGTTGCGCCGGTGACCGCCAGCACGTACTCGCGCACCGCAGGGCTGACCAGGATCGCCGCAGCGGACTCCTGCAGGGCCAGCACCTCGGAAGGCACCAGCACCGGCGTGACCGCCTCTATTGGGTGATGCCCGGCATGGCCGGCCAGCATCGCGCGCTCGGCCTCCAGCGGAGGGTATCCCAGCGACGTGGCCATGGCGAAGCGGTCGAGCTGGCCCTCCGGCAGAGGGTAGGTTCCATGATGCTCGGTCGGATTGAGCGTTGCGATCAGGAAGAAAGGGTGCGGCAGCCGCCGCGCCTGGCCGTCGGCCGTGACCTGCCCCTCATCCATCGGCTCCAGGAATGACGACTGCGTGCGCGGCGTGGCGCGGTTCAGCTCATCCACCAGGACCACGTTTGCGAAGATCGGGCCGGGCACGAACCGGGTCTCAAATGTGCGGGGATCAATGATCGAAGTGCCGAGCACGTCCGAGGGCAGCAGGTCGGGAGTGCACTGGATGCGCGTGAACTCCCCGCCGATCGAGCGGGCCAGGGCCCGGGCCAGCATCGTCTTGCCCACGCCGGGCACGTCGCGCAGCAGCACGTGCCCGCGGGAGAGCAGGACCACCAGCACCAGGTCAATGACCGCGTCCTTGCCCAGGATGACGCGGCCGATGCTCTCGCGCAGCCGGGCGATCTGGTCAGCGAGCATCGGGAGACGCTCCGTCGTGTGTCAACGCGCACCTCACCGCTGGCGCCAGGTCCACAGATTGTGCACCACGAAGTTCAGCAACCCGCCGAGGCCGATGGCGATGAGGTTAGCGACCATAGGTATCAGCCCGACGCGTGTCAGCCCCCAGAGGAATCCCAGGTAGACCAGGTAGCCCAGCCAGGTGGCCATATAGTACTTGCCCATCCGCTGCAAGAAGGAGGACAGGCTCCCTTCCTTGCGGTCGGCCCAGGTGTAGACATTGTTCAGGAGGAAGTTGGTGAACGTCGAGACCAAACCGGCCACAATGCCCGCCCGCATGAAGTGAACGCCTACCGGATGCGTGAGCAGCCAGAACACGACCATGTTGACCACCACGCCGCTGGCGCCCACGAGCAGGAACTTCCACAGCCTCGAATCCGCCGGGCTGGCCGTGACGAGAACCGCGATGTGGCGAAACAGGTCGAGCCCCTGCCGGAGCGTCGCCTTGGTCTGTCCTGCGCAGCGCGCCTCGAAGATGTAGGGCACCTCGGCCACGCGCCGGTACCGGCCGCGCGCCAGGATCTCCAGCAGGATCTTGAACCCCACCGGCCGGAGCGCCACTCCCTCCACCACGCCCCGGCGCACCACGAAGCAGCCCGAGAGCGGGTCGGTGCTGCGTCGTGCTGCCCCGAGCAGCGCCCAGGCGAGTAGCCGGGTGACCTGCGAAACCAGCCGCCGCCACGGCGACAGCCCAGGCCTGCCCGCGCCGGGCAGGTAGCGCGAGGCCACGGCCAGGTCGGCGCGCTCCTCCTCCAGGCGTCGCATCAGGGCCGCCAGCACCTCGGGTGGGTGCTGCAGATCGGCGTCCAGCACCCCGATCACCTCGCCGCGGCCGAAGCGAAGCCCGGCCACAACCGCACCGGCCAGGCCGTCTCCCTGCTCGCGGTGGTGCACCGTGATCCTGGGGTCCAACCGCGCTACCTCGGCCAGCACCGTGTCCGTCCCGTCGGTGCTGTCGTCCACGAAGACCAGTTCATGGTCAAGGGATCCCAGCGCAGCCCGCAGCGCGTCCAGCAGGCGTGGGATGTTCTCCCTCTCGTTGCGGGTGGGAATGACAACCGACAGGTCTGGGGGTTGGGGGGTCATCATTGTGACAGCAGGGCCGCAAGCTTGAGCAATGCTTCCTGCACAGTCTCACCCGGAAGCGTACAGATCCACATCGCTTCCCGGGCCTTCCAGTCCAGGCTCTTCGCCTGGTCGGAGAGGATCACACCTTGGATTGGAAGCCCCTTAGGGATCTGCACCTCGAACGGGTACCCCTTCACTTGGCTGGTGATGGGGCACAGGATGGCCAGGCCAACCTTGCCATTGTACACGCCCGGTGACATCACCAGCGCCAGCCGCCGCCCCGCCTGCTCACGCCCCGTCTTCGGATTCATGGAGACCCAGACCACGTCTCCTCGATCCGGTACCCTGGCCATGGCCTACCAGGCCTCGTTCCCTTGCGAAGGGCCGGTATCCACTTCGCGATGCAGGTTGGTCTTCCGGACGCCGCGCAGGAGTTCATCCAAGATGACCGGAGTTGCGAAAGCCGGCTCAACTATGAGCTTCCCCCGATGCAGCCGGAGCACAACGGGAGAGTCATCCTCCAAGCCAACTTCAACCGCAAACGTCTTGGGGATGCGCACCGCAAGGCTGTTGCCCCATCGCTGAACCCGCGTCTTCATTGGGTCCTCCTTCAACGGGCTATACAATGAGTATACCACGCGTGCGGTTCATGAATTAGCCATCCGCCCATCACGCCTCATCGCGACGCGCGACCCCGATGGCCGCGGCCAGCCCTCGGGCGAACTCGTCTAGGTCGCCCGTCGGCAGACGTCCGAGCCTGCGGCGGATGACTTGCCGGGAGATCGTCGTGGTCTTGGCCCGTACTACCGACGGATGAAGCAGCCCCGACGCCTCCCATCCCTGCACCAGATGGTCTCCAGGCCTTCGAGGTGCCTCGATGCGGCTCGTTATCATGGCCACGATGCAGTCGGCGCATCCGGCGTGGTACTCGCGCGTGCTGATGACAAGCGCAGGCCGCAGGTGCTCGACTTGTGCATCCGCGTCCTGCGCGAACACGCCCTCAGCAGGGGCGGCGGCGGCCTGGGTCTCTAGTTGATCTTCGACGAGACTGATCCCCTGGTCGGCCATCCACATCTTTAGCGCCTCGACCACGATTTCTCGCATCGGACGGCTCTGCCTCTTGCGCATGGATTTCTCCCGGGAGCACCAGGATCGTTGCTCACTTACCCATACTGCCGGGGATATGGCAATACGGCAACCCGTTGGACATCAGGTGGGTACCAGAAGAGTCCTCATCCCTGGAGCGGATCCAGGTGCCTGATCCGAAGATACAACCACATCCCCGCCGCGGCAAACGCCTCGGCCGCCACCACGGCCCAGGCCATTCCCCTCTCCCCAAGCGAAGGCGCCAGCCAGACCGCCAGCCCCAGGTTGAGCAACCCTGCCCAGATGACGATTCGGGTGAAGGGCCGGTCCAGCCCGAGCGGCAGCATCCACTGGATGCCCAGAACGTTGCTGGCCGCGGCCAGGGGCGGGACCAGCGCCAGCACGCGCAGTACCGCGACCGCGGGCTCAAATCCGGGGCCCAGGAGCAGGCGCACCAACACCGGCGCCCCCAGGAAGGTCGCAATCCCCAGCAATACTCCACCCAGTGCCATCGCTGCCAGGCCCAGCCGGACCATACGGAGCGCCTCGGTGCGGGCATGGCTGGCCAGGCGGCTGACGCGCGGGTAGAGCGCCTGGCCTGCCGGACCCAGCAGCCCGACGATCGCCCTCCCGATCTTCTCCGCGCCCGCGTAGTAGCCCACAACCTGGGGCGGCGCGAACAGGCCCAGGATGAAGGCGTTGCCGGCTGTGTAGAGGCCTGCCGATGCGCGGAAGACGAACATGCTCCAGCCCATGCGCAGCGCGTCCCGGGTTGCCCGCCAGCCGGGCCACCGGATCGGCGCCTCGCGGCGGACCATAATCCATCCGCCCCCGAGGGCCAGGAAGCCCGCGGCCGCCTGCAGCAACAGCACCAGGGCCGCGTCCTTGGGCGCGCGCACCAGAACGAAGATGCCCGCGGTTGCCAGGACTCTTGTCCCGGTGTCGAGCAGCGCGGCCTGCCGCATCCGTTCCATCCCCATCAGGTACCATCCGAACGAGGAACCCTGAGCAACCCCCCAGAGATACGCGCCCCAGAGCAGCGCGGGATGCTCTCCCAGGACGGGCAGCCGCGCCTGCAAGACAAGCGGGATCGGGAGGATGAGCACCCCCAGCAGCGCCCGCGCGCCCAGCACCCCTGCTGCGAGATCCGCCAGCCGGGCACGGTCGCTCCTGGAGCGGGCGACCTCGCGCGTGGCCGACAGGTGGAAGCCGTACTCCACCACATGCGTGATGTAGATGCCCAGGGCCAGGGCCATCGCGAGGCGGCCCCAGCCGGCCGGGCCCAGCACGCGGGCAAGGTACGGAACGGTGATAAGCGGCAGCAGGTAGTTGGCCAGGTGGGCCCAGTACAGCACTAGCGCGTTCTGGGCCAGGCTGTGCCGCAGGAGGCCGCGGAGCTCGTTCAGCGCGTCCCCTCCGGGGGAGATCCGGAGACCGGGGGAGGCCCGGAAGCCGGAGGAGACCCAGGAACCCGGGGCGATCGTGTGGCGATGAGCCGCAGGTAGCCGAGTATGGTCCTGACCGCGGGCATCTTGCTGCGGCCGGCCTTGCGGTCGTACCGCAGGTCGAGCGGCACCTCAACGATGCGCGGCCGGAAGGCCGCGAGCTTGACCAGCAGCTCGGTCATCACCACGAACCCGGCCGACTCGATCAGGCGCGGCCCGTAGGCCGCCAGCGCCTGCCCCAGCAGACCGGCGCGGTAGGCGCGGTACCCGCACGAGTAGTCGCGGACCCCGGGCAGCCCGAAGCGCAGACGCAGCAGCCAGCCCACCCCGACGCTGAGCAGCGCCCGGTGTGGAGGCACCCCGGCCTGGAACGCACCCTGCTGGAAGCGCGACGCGATGACCACGTCGGCCCCGCCGCGCATCGCATCGAGCATCGCCGGAATCTGGTCGGGCGAGTGGGTGTTGTCGGCGTCCATTGTGATGATGATGCCCTGCGGCCCTGACTGAGCGGCCTCGCGCCAGGCGTACTCCAGGCCGGTGCGGATCGCGGCGGCCAGGCCACGGTTCTCGGGGTGAACCAGCACGGTCAGGGGAATGCGGCCGGAGAAGCTCTGCGCGGCATCGCCGGTCCCATCGGTGCTGCCGTCGTCCACCACGACGACACGCACGGCCGCCATGTCCGCAAGCCGCCTGCCGAGGGCCTCGATTGCTTCCAGCAGCGGCGGCAGCCCGGCGGCTTCGTTGTACGCGGGGAGCACGATCCAGACGGCCACTCCTGCCGGCTTCGTCTCTCCGGAACCGATTCCTGCGCCGCACGCGGGGCCCTGGCGCCTGCCGCCTTTGAACCTTGTCTCTGTCTCGGAGGTTTTATTATGTACTTGAATTTATGAAAATACGCGTTAGAATGCATAATGTGACCTTCGACCCTCTCCAGAAACGGGAGATCTTTCACCTGGCGTTCCTGCGGGCGTTCGCCCGCTCGGTGCCTCTGACGATGTTTGTCTTGAAAGGTGGGGGTAATCTCCGCTTCTTCTTCGGCAGCATCCGATACTCCGAAGACATGGACCTCGATGCGGCCGGCCTCGAGGTGCACGTGCTGCGCGACAAGGTCATGGCGATCCTCACCTCCTCCGCACTGGCCTATACCCTGCGGACCTTCGGGATCGAGCGCGTCGAGCCTCCAGCCATCTCGCGCGCCAAGCAAACCGAAACCGTGCAGCGATTCAAGGTGCACCTCATCACGACCGCAGGGGAAGACCTGTCTACCAAAGTCGAGTTCTCGAGACGCGGGTTGGACTCGCCGCTCCGATCGGAAGCCGTCTCGGCCTCAGTGCTTGCCGCCTACCGCATGACTCCCCTGATCGTGCCTCACTACACGGCGCTTGCCGCGGTCCGCCAGAAGATTCGAGCCCTGGCTTCCAGGCATCAGGTGCAAGGGAGGGACATCTTCGACCTCTACATGCTCAGCACGCACCCGGAAATCGCGAACGTCAATCTCGCGGATGGAATCCCACTATCAGTGGCCCAAGTCGCCCGCGAGAGGGTCTTCGCGGTGGGCTACGAGCAGTACCGGGACACCGTCGTGGCCTTCCTCGGGCCCGAGGATCGAGCCGCGCATGATTCGAGTCAGGTCTGGGACGAGATCCGGCTTCGTGCTGTCGCCCTTCTTGAGCAGAGGGCTCAGGATGATCGGTAGGATCTCCGTCCCACAGGCCATCCAGGCCATCGGCCGACCGGTGTTCACGACCCGGGAGATCGCGGCGGTTCGCGGCGGCTCGGTCTCGGCCACGAGCCAGGCGCTGAGGCGGATGGAACGACAGGGCCTGCTCGTAAGTCCGGCGCGGGGCATCTGGTGCGTCCCGACCGATCCGCGGTTCACGCCTCTAGCGTTGGTACCCTACCTGGCCGGGGGTCACCAGGCGTATGTCTCCTTCTTCTCTGCCCTGAATCTTCACGGGCTCATCGAGCAGATCCCGCAAATCGTCTATGTCGCCACGACCGGGCACCCTAGGATCAGAAGGACGCCGGCGGGATCCTACTCCTTCCATCGCATCCATCCGCGCTTCTTCGCCGGCTTCGACTGGTACCGGGGCCGGCAGGAGTTCCTCATTGCCAGCCCCGAGAAAGCGCTGGTGGATTCCCTGTACCTATCGAGCAGGAGGGGGAGGCGCTTCGCGCACTTTCCGGAGATCGACTTCGGCGAGAAGTTCAGCTTTCGCCGCGCCGCTGAGTGGGTGGAGCAGATTCCCTACAGGAACATGCGTGAACATGCCTCGGCACGTCTGGAGGCGCTCAGACGGAGAAGTCGGGAGAGGGCCAGATGACCCCAGTGGCCAGGCCGTGAGAAGGCGCTGTACGCGCGCGGCGAGGCAGAGAGCTAGTCAGAGACGTCACGCTGCCTTGGACCGCCTGCCCGCTCGATCAAGGCGAAGTGCCGGTCTCCCGCATGCCAGATCTCGCAATCCCGGGCGCGGACGATCCCCGCGATCATGAGATCCACCGTGGGCACCCGCTGACCTCGACGGTTCAGGGCACGGGCGACGCCCGCGGCGGCGGCGCACGCCTCCCACGAGGCATCGAGCAACTCCATTGCCCGGATCCGTTCGACTGCCGCAGCATGGGCCGGAAGGCGCTCATCCAACCCGGCCAGCAGTTCCACCACGACAGGCGACGCCGTCACAACAAGGCCCTCGGCCAACGCCGCAGCCACGCGGCGTTTGACCTGTGGGTGACCGCGCGGCTTGAAGAATTCAATCCAGGCCGAGGTGTCTATCAGGAAGCTCATCTCCGACCCTCTACCGGCTGCGCAACCGACGACACGGGATCGTGCTTCACCGCTCGGTGCGCATTGCATCGAGCCGCCGTCGCGTGAGCCGGATGTCAACCCGGCCCGCCATCGCGGCGAGCTCCGCGAGCTTGCGTCGCCGGACGGCTTCTCGAAGCGCGATCTCAATGGTCTCCCGCTTCGTGCGGGCACCCGTCAGCCGCCGCGCCTCGGCAAGCAGCGCGTCGTCAATCGTCACCATCATGCGCGGCACGGCATACACCTCCCGATACACCTAATCATACACCATCACCATGCCGTGGCCGGACGGAACACGGGAGTCCGTCCCGCCTGACCTCATCGGGCCGCGCCTCGCTCCAGCAGGATCAGCCGCGCCATGTTGATGGCCTCCTGACGGGTTACCGCGAAGCCCCGCTCGCCCAGCGCGCCGACCAGCACCCCGACCGACGGCGGCACCGGCGGCACGGTCAGGATCCACACGCGCTGGTGCTGCGCCAGAGCGTCGGCGACCTGCCGCAGGCGCGCGCCACCCGGCCCCTCGACGTCCCTCTCGCCCCGCGGCGTCAACACGACGCGCGGCTGCGGACCTCGGAAGTAGTAGTTCACCGGTATCCGCGAGAACCCAGGCAAAAATGCGATCGCGTCATCGGGGCGCGCCTGCGCGGCGAGCGTGCGCGAGACCAGGCGCCAGTCGAAGACATCGAGGCGGGGCTGGCAGTAGAATGCCAGCGTGCCTGCGGCGTTCGGTACGAGCACGAGCACCGGCAGCAGCAGGCCCGCGGCCCGCAGCAGCCGCTTCGGGCCGGCCGCCAATGCCGCGGCCCCTGCGGCCACCAGCAGCGCCACCGGAGGCACAATGAAAAGCAGGTAGTGCGGCGCGTAGATATTGCGCACAAGCGAGGCGCCCAGCGCCATGGCCAGCGGCAGCAGGCCGGCGCAGAGGAGCAGCACCCGGGCATCCCACGGAATCCTTCGGTACACGGCGCCAAGTGCGGCCAGTGCCAAAGCCATGGCGAAGCCCAGGAAGGCCAGCGCTCCGGTCACCCGAACCGGCTCCCGGTCGCCATCCAGCGGCGCAACCTTCACACCGCCCGGACCCACGGGCCCGGTGACCGGCCCGATTACCGGCCGGCCCACGGTCATCGCGGCAAGAGTGTCCACAGGGAGGTTCCAGGATAGCGGCTGCCGGTGCTCGGGCCACGCCCGGCCGCCTGAGAGCTGCAGGCCCAGCGCCGGCAGCCACGGCAGGAACAGGAGCACCGCCGTGAGTACGCCAAGAATCCGGCGCCGCCATGCGCCCGCCGACGCCGGACGCAGCCAGACCAGGTAGACCACCTGCGAGGTCACGACGAAGAGGCCGAAGTAGTGGGAATACAGCATCGCCGCGGTAACGACCGTATAGGTGGCCCACGCCTTGCGGCTCCCGATGACGCCTCGATCCCCGTGGATGTTGCCGGCGGCTGCCGCGGCCCACAGCGCCCACCACGAGAGCAGGGCGGTCAGCGTGAGCAGCCCGTACATGCGGGCCTCCTGTCCGGCTGCCACCTGCGACGGTGAGGCGGCCACCAGCAGCGCGGCGAACAGCGCCGGGCCCGCCCCAACCAGGCGCCGGCCAAAGGTCCATGTCACGGCGGCCACCGGCACGCTGATCAGAACAGAGAGCGACCGCACCGCGGCCTCGCCGCTGCCGAAGAGCGCCATCCAGAAGTGCAGCAGCAGGTAGTGCAGCGGAGGGTGCACATCATTGGTGGCCACCTGAGCCAGCAGGCGCTCCAGCGGTTGAGCGGCCAGGAAGACGCTGATGGTCTCGTCGAACCATAGCGATTTCGCGGTCAGCCCCCACAGCCGCAACCCGGCGGCCAGGATGACGACCGCGGCTGCCAGCGCGGTCTCGTACTTCGCGATCCCTGAATGCGTCATCACTGCTCGAGATCGAGCGACCACCGCAGATCGCGGCCGATCGCTTCCATGTCCGCCTTCGGCATGGAACCCAGCTTCCGGTGCACCATGTCCCCCTTGATGGTGCGGACGATCCCCGTCGCTACGGACGGAAAGAGCAGCCCGGCTTCCTTCCACCCTGCGATCAGGTGATCGCCGGGAAGCCGGCGGTGCACGTTGCTGGTGATGGCGGCTACGATGAGGTCGCGCCGGGCCTGGTGATAGGCGCGCGCGCTGACCACGACGGCGGGGCGCAGTTTCCTCCCCGCCTCATCGGCGAACACGAACCCTACTAGAACGACGTCACCCCGATCACAGACGATCATAGGCCGTGTCCTGCGGGTTGTCCCACAGATCCGCCAGCACCGGATCGGCCGCGGCGGTCATACCGAGCGTGGCCCTCACGTCATCGCTCAGGTCTTCACGGAGCCGCTCCTCGATGGCCGCCAGCACGTACTCGCGTATCGTAAGGTCGCGCTGCGCCGCCACCACCCGGAGACGCCTGCGGACTTCGGGTGTGACATCAATGCTGATCCTGGGCCGCTTCGAGGCCGAGTCCGCGATCCGCGGCATATCTGCCCCCCATGAAACTCGTCCTTTAGCGACAGATTGTCACAAAGACACTTCGGTGTCAATCGGCCTACACGTAGTCATCCAGCAGGATAACCTCTGGAGTATCGGGGATCGGCCTCCGGAAGACAGGGCCGTTTGTGACGAGCGCGCCTGCGCCGTGCACCATGACCGTGCCCAGGACCAGCGCGTCCGGCATGCGCAGGCCGAGCGCCCGGAGCCGGGCCGCCCGTTCGGCGATCGGCACTGTGACATCGGCCAGGGTCGCATTGGGTAGCCCGCGGAGGAACGCCGCTGCCCGCGCCGCCTTCGCCTCGTCCCGTGCCAGGCGCGGACCGGCCAGAATCTCACCGACCGACACCGTTGAGACGACCAGGCGGAACTCCTCCTCGGCCAGGCGGGTCAAGAGCGCCATCGTGAGATCCACGTATGATGCCAGACCCTCCAGGTGGTAGATGAGGATGTCGGAGTCCACCGCAACCACGGTGTGAGGCCGAAGCGCGTCCAGGAAACGCTCCGTGTCGGCCCTCACCCCCTACGGCCACCCTTCGCGTTCCCGATCGAGGTAGCCGCGGATCTCTTCCGGGCTGCGGCCGTAGGTGCCTGCGAGGATACCCGCCGTCATCTCGGCGTAGCGGCGGGTGCTGACCAAGACGGCCTCGTCCTCACGCAGGATCCACACGCCCCGGTCTCCGGGCTTGAGCGCCAGCTGCTCGCGCACCGCGGCCGGGACGCCGACCTGCGACTTCTGAGTGAGCCTGGCTGGGTAGGCGGTCTGCCTATCTGCATTACCCATGGCATATCACCAGGGAAATAGTATGGGGTATTACCGATCTGGTCAAGTGTGCCGGGTCTCTTTCCTCCGGATACCGACCAATCTTGCCCATCTATTCCATGTAGTCCACGTATATGATATAGTGACTGCGGTGATGCTCAAGTGCGAAAGAGCCGTCCAGAAACGACGATATACCTTGGTGGGGGACTCCAGCGAGAGCTCGATGAGTACCGGCAGGCTTTCTCCGTGCCCCCGGGGGTCAGTGCGATTGTCCGCGAGGCAGTGAGGCGGTTTCTGGAGGACACCAGGGCCCATGAGGGCACGCTGGCTCCCCGCGCCTGGATCGAGGCCACCGGCCCAACCGTGGCCCGCCTGGCGGCCGCCGGCACGTCGGTTGGGGCCCGGTCCATCGTTGAGGCCATCGAGACAGCGCGGGATGAGCGGGCCGCGGATGCCGCAGCGGGCGGCCCTGGGGACCCGCAGTGAGGGCCGTCCTGGACGCTTCTGTGGTGGTGCGGGCCGTGCTCCCGGGACAGTCCTACCACGCCGAAGTTCGCGCTTGGATGCGGGGACTCACCGAAGTCGTTGCCCCCCACCTGCTGCCGTTCGAGGTTGCAACCGCCATCCGACGGCCTGAAGCAGGCGGGCACATCTCGCCCGAGCATGCCGAAGTGGCCCTAATCGAGGCGCTGCGCCTGCGGGTCACGCTGCGCACCCCGCGCGACCTCCACATCAGGTCCCTGCACCCGGCCCGGGCGCTGGGGGTATCGCGCACCCACGACGCGGCGTACCTGGCGCTGGCGCTTGAGGAAGGCTGCCCGCTCTATACGCTGGACGAACGGATCATCCGGAACGCCGCCCAGCACGGGCATCCGGTCCGCCACCCAGCCCTGGAATCCTCATGAGCGGGACCTGCCCCGGTCACGCCCGGGGGACGGTCCCGAGCGGTGCCTTTGGACGCGGTGGCGCGTCGCGGGCTTTGCAGGCGGTCAGTAGACGTCGCCCCGTGGGCTGATGAGGGCGACGTCTACCTGATCTCGTCCAGGGCGTCAACGAGCCGACGCCGTGTTTCAGCGTCGGCTCGTTCCAGGTACCGCCGCGCTTGGCGCGACAGCCTGAGCCTAAATGGCACGCTTGACGTCCTCCCAGTCGGCGAACTCACCGGCGGCGATCTCACTCAGGGCCTTGTCGGCAAGAGTCGCTTCCTCGGGAGTGAGATCATCGGGCCGGCGCATGCTTGCGGCGATCCGCCACAGGCCGATGATTTCCTTCTCGCTCAGGTTGTCGATCAACGACTTCAGGCTCTCTCGCATGGTCTGCACGGCAAAGACCTCCTGCTACCATACGCACAGGGACTATCGGACTGCTCCCCTGTGCCCGATTGTACCACGTGGCGCTGGTCGGGAGCCCGCCCAACCAACCCCATGCCTGCTATAGACCGCTGCCTCCTCCGCCCCCTGCGAGGTGGTCAAGGAGTCTAGTGCGGTGTCACGATCCGGACACCCTCGAAAGCCTCGAGGGGCCGCAGGTGTCTTGTCTCCCGTTACGAGGAAATCAGCTGAGATCCTGGCCGAAGGCCTCACGAGTGAGGAAACCGCTCGGACCTCGGCAAGAGCGTCACGGACCCGGCGTTCCGGGACTCGGATCACGCACCGCCCCGCCTCCATCCGGTCGCGACCTTGTCAAGCAGCCGCTGGAGATCCTCCTCCGTTCTGATCCCTCCTCGGTGTTACCCAGTAACACCCTGCCGGTTCCAGCGGCGCCCGTCAACCAGAGGCTCAGTTCTCAGATCCTCGAGATGCGCGCGATCCGCGTCCCACACAGAGCGGTGCTGCACGAGGCCTAAGTCATGGACCGGACGGATGTCAGGCGAGAGGAACCGTGACCGGCGCCGGCAGCGGTGTTCCTCTGGCTGCTGGGCGGCTAGCTGGTGTGGGTCGAGATGACTACCGATACGCCGCGCTGCGGGGCAGCACGCGCAGGATCACGATCTGGCCGCCGGACACGGAGAATCGAACGCGCCAATCGCCAACGCGAAGCCGCCATTCAACCTCATACCCTCGCAGCCGCCCGACGAAGCACTTCACCGTGGGGGATAGTCTCACTCTCCCCGCGGGCTTCTTGGACGGCGGCAGCCTCTTCTGGCGTTTCAGGCTCGTCATCCTCGGGAGCGATCGTCAGGGCCAGGTCTACAGGGTCAATTGACGCCCCAGCCTTCAGCGCTCGCAGCAGCTTTTCGGCTGCGCCCGCCCGGCTCTCGGGCAGTTCGTCTACGAGCCGATGGAGATGCTCTCTGATGGTCATGAGTGTCCGCCTCCGGCTGAGGGCCCTCACGTTCGCGGTCGCCCGCCTGAAAGGCAGTCAAGACTGAGCCGGCCCCCGCGGAGACTGTCAAGCCCAGGGCTGCACTTCCCTTGGCCTATTCCGTCGTAACCGTCGTAACCGCAAAGGGCCAGGTCACCATCCCAAAGTCCGTGCGCGACCGCCTGGGCATCCACGCGGCGGATGTTGTGGAGTTCGAGGTCCGGCAGGGCGGGCGATCCTGCGCCCTGCGCAGCCGGAGAGGCCTGCTGACTGAGGCTGGACCCCCTTCTCATCAGCGACGTCCTGCTGCCTGCCTTCCGCGCGGAGCAGGGCTGGGCCGAGTCCCTGGGCCAGGAGGTCTGCGCCGCCCTCGGCGGCCGTGACACCGCCTCCGTCATCCTCTACGGCAGCGCAGCCCGCAAGACGGATACTCCGGCAAGCGACGTGGATCTGGCCGTCATCGTGGGCCCCGGCGGGGATTGCGCGCTGGTCGAGGAAGCCGTCCGTGCCCGGCACGGCGCCCTGCACGAACGGCACGGCCGCGCGGTGTCCTTCCTTGTCATCGGACAGGATGAGTTCCGCGCCCGGGCGGCACGCAGAGATCCTCTGGTCTCCAGCGTTCTCGCGCACGGTCGGGTCGTGGCAGGCCAGCCGATCGCGGACATCCTGGCGGGCGTGACAGCCGATGGGTGAGCGGAAACCAAGGACAGGCGGCAGGCCCCCAGCACCCGCGGTCAGCAAAGGAACTGCTGGCCCTTGAGCGGTGGGACACTGCCGCGTTGCTTTCCTTGCACGCCGCAATCAGCGCGGCTGATGCGGCGTGTGTGAGGCGAGCAGGGATACGGGCCGCCGGTCAGTCATACGCGGACGCCGTCCGGCTGGTGCGCCACCTCTTCCCAGGTGATACAGGGGCCGACCGGGCCTCAAGCCAGCTCAGAGGCCCGGGGCCTCCCTCTTCATCCTATCCAGGAAGGCGCGCGGTGTGAGCACAGGCGGCCGTGGGCTCTCCTGACCGAGGAGATGCGCATCGCCGGAGACGAGGAAATCGGCGCCCGTAACCCGCGCCAGCGCCACGAGGTAGTCGTCGCCGGGGTCCGGCGAAATCCCGTGGGCGTCAGGGGGGTCTTCGGCGGTGGTGGCCATCCGGCGGAGGAGATCAACGTAGACCGCCGCATCGTCCTCGCTGACGTACCTGCGGAACTTCGGCCTTGCCAGAACGCGGCCGAGTTCCCGCAGAAGGCGCGGCGAGACGATCAGGTCGAACTGCCCCTCCATCCAGGCCAGGAGCAGTCCTGCTGGAGCGCCCTTTCCTGAGATGAGGGAGGCGACCAGTACGCCGGGATCCAGAACCGCCCGGCGCACTACTCCCTCGATGCGTGGAGCTCGTCGTAGGCCAGGGCGAGCGCCTCGTCTTCACTCAGTTCACTGCCCTTCCATGCCCTGGTGACGGCCTCGATCCCGAGGTGGCCCCGCAAGGCTTCCTCGACGACCTGGTACTCCTTCTTGCCGGTGCGCACCGCGGCTATCTTGGTGAGGCGCAGCAGGCCCTCATCTATGTAGACGGTAGTCTTCTTTCGCGTCATGAATTCATCATAGGGTATTTCGTTCTTTCTGTCAAACTGTCATTACCCGGGAGCAGCGACCGCCTCGGCATCCACGCGGCGGATGTTGTGGAGTTCGAGGTCCGGCGGGGCGAGGCGATCCTGCGCCCGGTGCGGGCGGGGTTCCTTGAGCGATTCGCCTCGGTTGCGCCGCGGGAGCGACCCGAGCGTTGGGCACAGGTGCGCCAGGGTGTCGCCGCCGGACGGCGGGCGGCGGGACCGCCGCATCTACTCCTACGACGAGGACTTCGACCGGCTGGGTGTCAGGCGAGAGGATCCGTAGAACAGCCGCGCAATCACGGGTAGGCCACGTTCCTCGCGGACGACCCGTCCCCATTCACGGTGAGAGTCACCGTCGCACCGTTCACGGGAAGGCACTTGAGCGGCGTTGCATCGCCGGTTGCCTGGATTTGGATCTCGGTCGCCGTTCCATCGGCCGCCAGGCCGCAGTCCCAGCATCCGACCGCGTCTTCGGGCCTGTGAAAACCCAGGATGGTCGCCGAGGGACTCGTCGGCCTCGGCCACGAATGCGGTGCGCCTCACACCGACGTACCTCACCATTGCGAACCCGAGAAGAATGCCGATGACCGCGAACACGACGAGGATCTCCATCAGCGTGAATCCTTGCTCTCCAGCGCTACGGCGAGTTCCGGCCCTGGGCCATATTCGCAGCCTCATGAGTTCCCGGTTCTAGGGCTCGGCCTGGATGACCGGCGCGCTGGACCGCGCACGGGCAGCGCCGAAGCCGAGCAGCGACCAGAAGACGAACGACGACCCCAGGAACCCGGGCTGAACTTGAAGCGCAAGCAGGTATGACAGTGCACCGGCAGCCGCGCCCGCGGCCAGTAGATCCCCGCCGGCCGCCGCTCGCAGCGACGGGACCAGAAACGCAGCGAGCACCCAGAGGTACGCTGCCAGCCCAAGGATCCCTGCAGCGACGGCCATCTCCAGCAACTCGTTGTGCACCCTGTCATAGTGGAACATTGCAGGGAGCGTCCGTCCGGCGTACAGCCGGGCCTCCCTCTGATCGCGCAGATTCGGGAAGTACCGGAAGGAGTCCAGGCCCTGCCCGAGCCAGGGCCGGCGCATCCAGCCGGCGACCGCGCCCCGCCAGACCGTCAGCCGCACGGCCATGCCGCCGCCGTGCTCCAGCGTCATCGCCAGCCGCTGCGCCGGCCCGCGTGCGTCCGGGTGGACCTCACCTGGCACGCGCCGGAGCGTCTGGCCGTCCGCCGCTACCCGGGCCAGCACCTTCTCGTCAATGGTGCGGGCGAACGGCCAGGCCTGCGCCGTATACAGGACGGTCAGCCCGAGCATCACCGCCCCAACCGCGGCAGCCCACCTGCGCTGCGGTGCTCCATGCCGCGCGAGGACCACCGCGGCAAGCAGCGCAATCCCCAGCCACGACGCGACCCATGCGGCGCGCGAACCAGTTACCAGAAGCCCAACGAACAGGAAACCGGCAAGGAGCACCATCCCTGCCCTCGCAGCCCGGCTGCCCGCGGCAACCGCGCCGGATGCTGCGACCATGACTGCCATGCCCAGGTACCCGGCCAGGAATGCGGCGTTACCCTGCATCGCGAACGGCCTCAGGTAGCCGTAGAAACCCCACACAGGGTCCAGCCCGGAGAACTGCACCAGCGCGTAGAGCGCGTTGCCGGCTGCGCCGACAAGCAGGGCTCCGCGCCAGGCGCGCTGGAACCCGGGAGCGTCCCTGAGTTCGTGAGCCGTTGCAACGGCCACCACCAGGTAGCAGACGAGCGTGACCAGGCCCTCCCCGCGGTACCGCCCTCCCCAGAATGAGATGTGCGGGTTCGCCGCGTGCCAGGTGGCCAGCCCCAGGACGGCGGCCAGGGCAGGCAGCGTGATGCGCAGGTCCATCCGAGGCGATAAGCGGCGGTCGAGCATCCACCGCAGTGTCGACAGCAACGCCGCAAGGCCGCCGACAGCCCATACGGCGTTCCGCTTCGCCACAACCAGCGTGCGCCCTGGCTCGAGGGGATCGAACAGGAGGGGGATCAGGGCGATGCTCACGACGAGCAGCCAGCGCAGCGCCGCAGAGGGGAGATCGGACCTGGATCCTGGTGTGCCGGTGATCAAGCCGGGTCTCCTCGACGATTCGACCCCACAAAGCGCCGGGGACCCGGCATCCGGGCCCCCGGCCTGGAACCCTCGTTGCTGAGTCCCTTCAGGTGCCTACGGGAACACCAGCGATCTGGTGGACGCGCCTCCGCCGTTGAGCGTGACCGTGATGGTCGTGCCGTCGATGGGAGTGCACTTCACCGGTGTGCTGTCGCCAGTGCCTATCATCGCCACGGTTGTTGGTGTTATGGCGCCATAGGCGATGTCCCAGCACGACGCGGTGGCGTCGTCGGGCGCCTGGAATCCCACGGCGGCCAGGGTGATGCCCGTAAACGTGCTGTACTGCTGGTAGTAGGCCCAGGACATGGTCTTCAGTTCCTGCAGCAGGTTGTCGCCTTCTGCGACGAAGGCATTGCGGCGGGCGCCGAGGTACCGGGGTACCGCCAGGGCAATCAGGATTCCGAGGATAGCGAGCACGACGACCAGCTCGATCAGCGTGAAGCCGCGCTCCCCCCTCTTCTTCCAGAAGTACTTCATCATCGCCTATCCCTCCTTGGAGATCTCTCTCCTCGCCTGCACTGCGTATCAACAACAATCATACCAGGGGGTCATGATCCTCTTGCTCTCCGACCGTCTGGCTCCGCCCATCACCTCCCGCTTCCCGACATCGTCCACCGCGCGCCGCTATTCCTAGTTATGCCCACGCCGCGCGTGTCCTAGACAGGCGGCGCAGTGCGGGTCTCCCTAGTAGAGCTCCTTCCAGTTCCTGTGGACCACCGCGCCGCCGCTTCCCCCCAGGAGCTGGGCCAGCGGGAAGGGCAGGTAGTTCGGCAGGTCTGGTACCTGGAAGAAGTCGGGGTTCTGCGACGTGTCCAGCTTGTTGGCCATCACAACCCCGTAGACCTGCACCTTCTTCAGCGACAAGAACCTGTGCACCGGGTCGTCCCGCGCGCCGGCCACGATAACGGCGTTGATCTCCTGGTCGCACGAGTTGGCAGACCCGTACAGCCGCACGCTCCCGTTGACGATGAAGACGGCCAGGTCCTGCGCCGGCATGGTCGTGGGCGGCGACGCCCCACAGGTGGTACGCTCTGAGGCCCGCTGCCGGGCCAGGATACTGCAGCTCCACGAGCCGGTACAGGGGCCGGTGACGTTGCTGCCAGGGGCTCCTGTGGGATCCCTGCCGGTCCCGCCCGAGTCCATGGCCCACACACTGGCCGCCGGGTAGTCCACCACGACAGTCCCGGTCCCTGAGTACACCACATCCTTGGCTATGCCCAGGCGGCCCCTGATCAGGACCGGCAGGTCCCGAACGGTGGAGTTGAAGGTGAGCAGCCCGGGCTGGCTGCCCAGCCGCGGCTCCCACTTCAGAATGTGGTTTGCGGGATCAGCGACCCCGCCGGTGGCGAAGTCGCACTGCTTCGGCTCGAGCAGCGATGTCCAGTACGCCTTCGTGGGGAGATAGAAGATGGCGCCGCCGGCGGATAGGACCAGGTCCGGCTGGACAATCGGTGACGCGCTGCCCTCTCTGCAAACGACGAGTTGGCCGCCCTGCACCGCGTTGCCGTAGCCGCCCGACGCCACCAGCGCGCTCACGTAACCTGCCACGTCCGGGTAGGGGATGTCCGGCACAAGGTTGTCTACCTGGTATGCCCAAAGGTTCTGCCTGCCGTCGCGGCGCAGATCGAGGCGCTCGGCGTGCACCCCCCACATGGGCTGCGTCTGCGTCCCAACAGTGGAGTTTCCCGTGGACATGTCCAGGAGGCCACGAACGTACAGCTGGTTCGGGTAGGGCTGGCGGTCGGTGCTGAACAGCGGACGGTCGTTGTAGACGCCGGTCCGGACCGCCTTCAACCCCAGGTCGCCGCGCACATAGATCGAACCGTGCACGGTGACGTTGCCTCCACCCTCGTCAATCAGCATGTCCTGCGCCGAGTACGTGACGAAATCCGATGCGGTCAGGCGGCGGGCCTCGAACTCCACGGTGCGCGCGGCCCGGCCGACGCGGCCGATGACCCGCACCTGGATGCTGTTGACGTTGATGGAATCGCTGGGGTTGGCACTCATCCGCCGGATGTAGATGCTGTAGGCCCCCAGCGGCGCCAGTCCCAGCGGGGGGAAAGGCTTGTCCCGGGCCGCCCCGTCGTAGGCGGCGTCGGTCAGGGGCAGCCAGGGCGTACCTGACGCCGATGCATAGGCCGCGTCGGCCCCGCTGCCGTCGCTCCAGTCGGGGTCTGTCCGAAGGACGGCCTGGGCCCTTTCCAGGCCTCCCTCGGCGACGAAGAACGCCTGCACGGCCTGCTCGCTGGTCACCGCGGCCGCATACTCAGACAGGGCGAGGTTGGCCACGGCCACGGTGAGCATGGCCATCACCAACGTCACGACGATTGCCGTGAGAAGCGCCATCCCGGATTCCGCGCGGTGCAGGCCTCCCGGAGCCCGAAGGCCACCAGCGGCTCTCATCTTCGCACCCCTACCTCTCCCTCCTGATGACGGACTGGGTGGACAAGGCAAACGGCGCCTGGCCGGGGCGCAGGCCACGGAAGCCGACGGCGATCTCGATCCGCCTGACCAGGTAGCGGTCAGGGTCGGACAGCGGCACCGGCAGCCGCGGGTCGCCGACCGTCGAGGCGTCGAAGTAGGTGAGAGCAAGCGAGGTGACCTCCAGCCGGCCTGCCTCCAGCCCGGAGGTGAGCGGCCGCTCCACCCCGGAGGTGCAGTCCGATGTGCTCGTCCGCTCGTAGACTACTCCACCCCTCAGGTAGACCTGGTGGCACTCCGCTGTTCCGTCACCGTCTGCATCGGCCCAGAAGCGGATCTCGCTCCCGCTCCCGTGGTTGATCGCAGGGCTCCCTGGTGCCTCGACGTACCCGACGCCCACCAACCGCACGCGGCGGGAGAGCCACTCGAGGAGCGCGCGTGCGCCCTGCTGCTCAGAGGTGACCTGCTGGGCGACCTGCCAGCCCACCATGGCGGCCTTGAACGCCGCGAAGATGGCCAGCAGCGCCAGCGAGAAGACCGAGAGCGCCACCAAGATCTCCAGGAGGGCGATCCCTCGCCGGCCTCGCGTCCGCGGGGGCATGCGCATGGTCCTCCTCACCTTCGCCGGCTCAGCGACGTGTACGCCGTGACCACGGGCCGGGCCGGGCAGTCCGCCTCGTCGCGGAACACGTCAACCCTGACGAGCCGGAGCAGGGACAACTCCTCCGATGAGTTATCGGGGTTGGGCATCACGGGTGTCTTGGGGTCCCATGTAACGCAGATCCGGACGACCCGGAAGTCAGGCGGCGGGAGCGGGCCTACGTCATACGGCGACGGGGCTGGTGAATCCTCCCCCACGCAGTTGCGCGGAAACTCGATCACACACGACCCGGCCGATGGGGCGCACGCGTTGTCGAAGCCGATCTGCCTGATGAACTCCAGTTCGGCCTGGGTCCACGATGCGGCGACTGACCGCAGCCGCGCGGGCTTCTGCTCGGACGAAGCGGCTGCACCTGCCGGGTTCTTACCCACGACCCCCAGGACGGCCACGGTCAGTCGGAGGGAGGCGACGAGGGCTCCGGAGACCAGGAGGGCCGCGATCATGACCTCCAGGAACGAGAAGCCCCTCGTGCAACTCCTCATGGCCGCACCGTTGCCAGGCCGGTGCCGGGCTCCACGTCCACGACGAGGGTCTGTCCGCGGAATCCCAGTTGCACCGAGCGCCGGGCGCCGTCGGGATACGGAGCCCCAGAACCGGCAAACGCCAGGGCAACGCGCTCGTCGTCAATCAGACAGGGAAGGTCTCCCGGGGTCAGGTTCATGCCAATCCCACCGCGGTATTCCTGCCCGGCATTGGCGACCTTCACGGTCGGTCCTCGCTCCAAGTCGGCCGGGTTCCGATCCACCGGCGATCTGAACGCCACCCTGTAGATGTCGTAGCCGTCAGGCCGGAGGCAGACCTCTACCCGAGGGCCGTCGCCTGACTGGGCGATCGCGGCCTGCTGGGCCAGGCGGAGGTCTCCCTGGAGGAGGAATGCGGCGTTCTGAATCTGGCGCCGGGCGATATAGCCGAGGTAGCCGGGGACGGCAAGGCCCAGCACAGCGGCGATCACCGCGATGGCGATCAGTCCATCGAGGAAGCTGAAGCCCCGCCGCCCTGGGGATACGGACACAGACGCCGACCGACCTCCGGCTGATCTCCGGCCCTGTGCTGCCCGTCATGAGTCCTATGCTGTTCTTCCGCTCCAAGCGGGCGGTTCGACACCCACCCGAAGGCTCCTCCTGGTCACGGGCCGGGAGGCCGGGCTCCGTAGCGGACAGCAGGCACGGGGGTGCTGCTGCGCGGGGACGAGGTCGAGTTCCGCCGTGCCGATTGACCGGCCCCTGGAAGAGATCGCCTACGGCTTTCGGAAGATCTCGTGCGTGCCGACCCGGCGCAGGATACAGGCATCTCCTTCAATGCGACAGGTCAGGCGATAGGCCGAGGTGACGCGCACCTCCCAGATGTCCGGGAGTCCTTCCATCTTGCGGAGGCGCAAAGACGGGTGACCCGGATTCTCCGCCAGCCGCCGCAGCGCCCGGTCAACCCGACGCTGGATTTCCGGCGGCAGGTCGGCGTAGTCGTCGAAGAACCTACGCCCTGCGACGAACCTGAGCGGCATCGTGGAGTTCCCTGATCAGAGCCTCTGCGGATCGGTACCGCGTGACCTTCCCGGCCCGGAGGTCGCGTTCCGCTTCACGCTCCCGCCGCTGCCATCGCTCATGCCACCACCACGCCTGGTCGCCGGGGATGAGTCCCGACTTCACCGCCACAGCCACCTCGTCATCGGTTAGCCCCTTTGACCCACGCACGTCCGCCCGAATCCGCCTGGTCTTTGTACCTGCCGAATTCAGGAGACGCTGCTCCACATGGCTCAGTGACGGTGCGGGAGCCCGGTCTACCACGCGCTTGGGGGTGAGGAGCACCTGACCTCCCTTCGCCTGAACCTCCACCAGATCGCCTGGCTCCAAGCGAAGGCGGCTCGAGATCACCTTTGGAATCGTGATCTGGCGCTTCGGCCCTACGCGAACCAACGGCATGACCGGTCATGGCCTCCTTGACCAACTTCTGGGTATTCTTACTTCTTGAGTGTATCCTACGGGTCTCCCCGAGGACCGTCAAGTACCCGCTCACCGAAACGAGGGCTGGTCCACCTCGAGCGGCCGCTTCGCGACGCCGTTAGGCGCCTGGCGCGGCGGGACGGCATCTCGATGTCCGCGAAGGTGCGCGACCTGGTCACCCGGGCGCTGGAGGACGAGGAGGACGCTGCCCTCGTAGCGCTGGCGGAGCAGCCGGAACGCACGTTCCGCCGTCGGGCCGCGCTGTCGCACCGTCAGGTCTGGGCCGGTGCACCACGCCGCTGACCCGGCCGGATGACCTACCGCCTCCTCTACCACCCAGCGGTGGCCCGGGATGATCTCGCAGCGATCAGCCCCGAGGTCCGAGAGCGTATCGCCCGGGCGGTGGAAACCCGCCTATGCACCGCCCCGGAGCGGTATGGTGTCCCCCTGCGCGGCACCCTGAAGGGGTACTGGAAGCTGCGCGTCGGGGACCACCGGGCTATCTACCGGGTGGTCGGGGATGAGATCTGGATCCTCGCGATCCGTCACCGGCGCGACATGTACGGAGAGGTGCGCGACCTGGTCACCCGGGCGCTGGAGAGGCAGGGTTCCCTGGCACCCCCGGGGTCGTGCATGCTACCATGGCGACGGTGAGCCGATGCACATCAGCGGACAGCAGGCGCGGGACCTCACGGGCGTCGCCGAGAAGCATGGCCTACGCCTGATCGTTGCCTTTGGATCGCGCGTGACCGGTAAGGACCACCCCGATAGCGATCTCGACCTTGCCGTCCTCCCCTCCCCCGGCGCGGAGGTTCCCGTCGGAGCGCTGTCCGCCCTGATCGCAGATCTCGCAGGGATCTTCCCCGGAGTCGAAGTTGACGTCTCGCTCATGCATCAAGCCGACCCCCTGTTCCTCAAGAAGATCTTCGAGACGGGGGTGCTGCTGCACGGCGACGAGGTCGAGTTCCGCCGGCACCGCGTTTACGCGTTCCGACGCTACAGCGAGTACCTCCCCTACCTCCGTATCGAGGAGGCGGCAACGCGGCGGCTGGTCGAGAGGCTGCGCCGTGCCGATTGACCGCGAAGTGCTCATCCGAAAGAGCACGCTGATCGCCGAGGACCTGGTGCGCCTGCGCCAACTGGCCGATCTGCCGGAAGACGATTACCTGGCCCAGTTGCACGTTCAGCTCGCCACGGAGCGCCTGCTGGAGCGCATGATCGGCCGGATGCTCGACGTCAACTATCACGTCGCGGTGGAGATGGGCGGCACAGCGCCGCGGGACTTCTTTGAGTCGTTCCTCAGAATGGCCGAGACGAAAGTCCTGCCGCCGGACTTCGCGCGGCAGATCGCGCATGCCGCCGGCCTGCGCAATCGCCTTGCCCACGAGTACAACGACATTGACCCACACCAGGTCTACGAGGCGGCAGGACGGGCATTGGTGGACATCCCTACCTACCTGGGCCACCTGCAGCGGTTCCTGGACACGATCCCGTAGCCGGCGATCGCGGCTCGCCTACGGGGTCGGGGCGGCTCTGAGCATTCGCATAAACGATGATCTGAAGCGCGTCATAGTGGCACGCGCCAGAGGGCAGCATCGAAAGCCCAGCGAGCAGGCGCGGCGATACATCGAGATCGCCTTGATTGCCGAAGAGAACCCGGATCTTCCCTTTGGGTTCATCCAGGGTATTCTGGAGGCCCGGGCCGAGAAGGATGCCGGCCTGGTTGAGGAACCTGTCGCCGGCGGGGACCGCGAAGTCTGAAGGCTGACCCCAGCCTGGGGGCTGGGGGGTGGATCGAGCGCGGTCTGGCCGGTGCCGGCCAGCCTCACACCCACAGCACTCGGAGTCCTACTGCCTCGGCGCTCGATCGCTGCCGGGCATCTGAGGTCAGGAACGGAACGTCGGTTCCCGTGGCATCCTTGAAGAAGAGGGCCGAGGCGATGTGGATGGCGTCGGCCGTCCGCGTCGGGATCCGCCTGATGACGTCCTCGGCACGGGAAAGTACGACGGGCGCCAGCTCCACGAGGGTCCACCACCGACGTTCGTCGGCACACCGCTCAAGGGCTGTCGCCAGGCTCCGGTCCGGCAGCGTCCCGCCGCGGTGCTTGGTGTACAGGGCGGAGATGATCTCCACCCGCGCCAGGCGCGATGTGACGAGATCGTGCGCGGACGTCAGGCGCCCGGCCTCGGAGGATCCCGGCTCGCGCACGTAGCGCTTCACCAGGACGCTGGTGTCCGCGTAGGCCCAGCGCGGGACGCTCACCGCCTGTCCCGCTCTTCACGCACGATGCGGGACAGGGGCTTACCCTTGGCTGCCACCGGTCTGGCCGATGGCATACGGCCCTCCCGCTCCGCGGCCTCCACAAACCCCGCCCGCACCAGCCGATCCAGCGTCACCCCACCGTTCCCGAGCGCCCGCAGAGGGCTGATAACAGCGATCGGCCGCCCCCGCTCGGTGAGGACGACCTCTTGCCCGGTGCGCACGGCGCGAATCGCCTTCGAGAACCCCTGGTTCGCCTCGCGCAGGCCCAATCGCATGGGGGGACATCCTCCAGAGTAGTGCTTATCACTACATCATCATAGCACGGCCGCCCCGCAAGGGCCACTGGGCCCCTGGCGCGATTCGACTAAACGAAAACCTGAAGCGCGTCATGGTGGCACGCGCCAGAGGGCAGCATCGAAAGCCCAGCGAGCAGGCGCAAGGTACAACAAGCGGCGTGGAGCGGGGACCGCCGGGACCTGAAACGCTACAGAAAAACCCGAAGGTCCGAAGGTTGACCCCAGAACTATCCGGCCGCGCGCCTGGCAGGGTCAGATTAGGGTTCGTCCGCCAGGTCGTCGAGGTTCTCGAATCCGAGGTGCAGGAGCACCTTGTTCGCAACCTCACGGCGGAGCACGGGATCGGTGAGGCGGCCAAAGACCCGCCGGACGCGCGCTGCTGAGACCGTGCGCATCTGCTGGGGCAGGATTATGCTGTCCAGCGGGTTCCCCGCCGCGGCCGACGGAAGCAGAATCTCCCAACGTTGCGGCTGTCGTCGTTCTTTCATGCTGGTGACCGGAAGGACCGTGAGTAGGCCAGATGTCTCGTTGAACGGCTCGTTGCTGACGACGAGCGCAGGGCGACTACCAGCTTGCTCGTGACCCTCCGCTGGGTCAGGCGCGACCTCAACCAACGCCCAGCGCCGCCGCAATGACCTCAGACAGCCGCCCCCCAGGTCTCCCGGTCCAGAGCATCGAAATCCCGTTCAACGGAGTCCTGTGTGGCTCGATACTGGGCATCCTGCATGGCGGCGGCATAGGCCACGCGGAGCACCACCTCGCGTTGTTCCCGGAGGAAACGACCCAAGCTGCGCCGCACGAGGTTCTCGATCAGCGCGTTCTGGCTGGGAGCCCGGCCTGCGCGCACAAGGGCTTCGATGGCACCGAGCACATCGGTGTGAAGATAGAACGTCCGCTTCTTCGCACGTGGGGTGACCGCTCTCGGCATTGTACCCACCCCTTACACCCAATAGTAACCCCCGGAACTGGTGTGTCAATGCCTCACCCCACGCGTTCCCTACCGCACCCCTGTCGCCAACTGGAAGATCGGCATGTAGAGCGAGATCACCATCGCGCCCACGACCACGCCCATGAAGATGATCAGGATCGGCTCCAGCATCGAGGTCAGTCCGGCCACCATGGCCTCGATCTCGACGTCGTAGAAGTCGGCCACCTTCTCCAGCATCTGCTCGAGCGCGCCGGTCTCCTCTCCCACCTTGGCCATCTGCACCACCATCGGCGGGAAGACGCCCGAGAACTGCAGCGGTATGGCGATCGTCTGGCCCTCGCGGATGCTGGTGCGCACCGCGTCAATCGCGTTGCCTATGACCGTGTTGTCAATCGCCTTGGAGACCACCTCGAGTGACTGCATGATCGGCACGCCGCTGGCAATCAGGGTGCCCAGCGTGCGGGTGAACCGGGCGACCACGATCTTGCGGTTCAATTCGCCCAGCACCGGCATCTTCAGCTTGAAGCGGTCGTAGCGCGCCCGTCCCGTGGGGGTCTGCAGGTAGCGACGCAGCGCGTAGATCACCACGGCGGCAACCGCAAAGATCACGTACCAGTACGATCGGAGCGCCACGCTGAATGCCATCGCTATCTGGGTGGGTAGCGGGAGCTGTCCAGACCCGCCCAGCTCCTTGAACATGTTCTCGAACTGGGGCAGGATCACGATCGTCATGAAGAACAGGCCGCCCAGCGACGCCGCGGTCAGCAGCACGGGATAGACCATCGCCGACTTGATCTTGGAGCGCAGCGCCTGCTCCTTCTCCAGATAGACGGCGACGCGGTTGAGAACCTCGTCGAGCACGCCACCGGTCTCGCCTGCCTTCACCATGTTGACGTAGAGCGAGGAGAACGCCTTGGGGTGCCGCCCCATCGCGTCCGAGAGCGGCCGGCCGGCCTCCACGTCCGAGCGCACCTCGGCGACGATCGCCCGAAGGCGCTTGTTGCCGGATTGCTGCTCCAGGATCGTGAGCGTCCTCACCAGCGACAGACCCGCGTTCACCATGGTCGCGAACTGCCGGCTGAAGATCGCCAGGTCCTTCAACCCTATGCCGAAGAGTCCCTGCAGCGACTCGAAGATGTCGGCGCGCTCGACCGTCCGCTCGAGGTGCGTGATGAAGAAGCCCATGTCGCGGAGCCGGTCCACGACCATGGCGTCACTGTCGGCCTCGATGACGCCCGAGATCAGGCGCCCGGTGTTGTCCTTGGCGCTGTACCGGAACACTGCCATGGCGGCGCCTACCCCCTCGTGTTGCGGCCGGCGTGTTCGACGTCGCCGCCGCCCTCTCTGATCATCTTGCGCAGCTCCTCACTGTGGATGGCCCGGCTGAGCGCGTCCTCCATCGTGATCATCTTGCGCAGGCACAGGTCTCGGAGCGATTGGTCCATCGTCTGCATCCCGTACTGCCCGCCGGTCTGGATCGCCGTCTCGATCTGGTGCGTCTTGGACTCCCGTACCAGGTTGCGGATCGCCGGCGTGGCCAGCATGATCTCCACGGCCGGGATACGCCCGATCTCGTCCAGGGTGGGCCAGCTCTGCCCGCCGGCGCCGCCCAACCGCGGCCTCCCCGCCGCCGGCCGAGCGTCTACCCGCCCCTTGTACCGCGCGTTGGGGAGCAGTTGCTGCGAGATCACCGACTCGAGCACCATCGAGATCTGAATGCGGATCTGCTGCTGCTGGTAGGGCGGGAAGACGTCAATGATCCGGTCTATGGACTGTGCGGCGTTGGCCGTGTGCAGCGTGGCAAAGACCAGGTGGCCGGTCTCGGCGATCGTCAAGGCCGCAGAGATCGTCTCCAGGTCGCGCATCTCACCGATCAGCACCACGTTTGGATCCTCGCGCAGCACGGCGCGCAGCGCCGCCGGGAACGACTGCGTGTCGAACCCCAGCTCTCGCTGGTTGACGATGCTCTTCCTGTGCTGGTGGAGGTACTCGATCGGGTCCTCCACGGTCACGATGTGGGCGCTGCGCTCGCTGTTGATGAAGTCAATCATCGAGGCCAGCGTCGTGGACTTGCCGTGGCCGGTGGGACCGGTTACCAGCACCAGCCCGCGGGGCTTTCGGGTCAGCTCCTTCAGGGCCGGCGGGAGGTTCAGGACCTCCACCGTCGGGATCGTCATCGGAATCACGCGGATGGCGATTCCCACCGCGCCCCGCTGCCGGTAGATGTTGACCCGGAAGCGGCCCAGCCCGGGCACGCCGTAGGACAGGTCGAGTTCCCAGAACTTCTCGAACTTCTGCTTCTGGAAGGTGTTGAGCATGCTGTAGCCGAGCTGGAATGTGTCCTCGGCGGAGAGGATCTCGTGGTGCTCCATCGGCGCCAGCCGGCCCCACAGGCGCATCGTGGGCTTGATCCCGGAGGTCAGGTGCAGGTCCGACGCCTGGGCTGTAACAACCTCGCGCAGCAGATCCTCGATGTGCATGACAGCCCCCTATTCGACGAACACGACGCGGAGCAGTTCCTCCAGCGAGGTCAATCCGGCCAGCACCTTGGCCACGCCGTCCCCGTGCAGCGTGCGCATCCCCGCGGAAACCGCAGCGTGCTTGAGGACGTCCGCGGAGGCCTCCTTCACGACCAGCGCGCGGATCGCGTCGTCCATCATCATGATCTCGAAAAGACCGATGCGCCCCTTGTACCCGATGTGGTTACACCGGTCGCAGCCCTTTGCCCGGTAGACGACAGGCGGGGGATCGTCCGGGCCTGCCAGACCGTAGCGCACCGACACCTCCGCCGGGGGCGTGTACGCCTCGCGGCAGTGCTGGCAGAGCAGCCGCACCAGGCGCTGCGCGACCACGCCGATGACCGAAGAGGCCACCAGGAACGGCTCCACGCCCATGTCCGCCAGCCGGGCAACGGCCCCGGGCGCGTCGTTGGTGTGCAGCGTCGAGAGGACCAGGTGGCCGGTCAGCGCGGCGTTGATCGCAATCCGCGCGGTTTCCTCGTCGCGGATCTCGCCGACCATTATGATGTCGGGGTCCTGCCGCAGGAAAGAACGCAGGCCCGTGGCAAAGGTTAGGCCGGCCTTGGGGTTGATCTGGACCTGGCTGATGCCGGGGAGCTGGTACTCAACCGGGTCCTCGACGGTGATGATGTTGACGTCAATCTTGTTGAGCCGGTTGAGGATCGCGTACAGACTTGTCGTCTTGCCGCTGCCGGTCGGGCCGGTGATCAGGATGATCCCGTAGGGCTTGACGATCAGCGACTCGAACCGCGGCAGGTCCGGACCCAGCAGGCCGAGCTTCTCCACGCCAACCAGCGCCGCCCGCTTGTCCAGGATCCGCATTACCACCTTCTCGCCATGCACGGTAGGAATGCTGGAGACGCGCAGGTCAATCTCGCGGTTGTCCACGCGCAGTTCGATGCGGCCGTCCTGCGGGGCACGCCGCTCGGCGATGTTCATGTTGGCCATGATCTTCACGCGGCTGGTGGCCGCGGCCTGCACGTGCTTGGGCGCGGTCATGACGCTGTAGAGCGTGCCATCAATACGGTAGCGAATGCGGAGCTGCTTCTCCTGCGGCTCCACGTGGACGTCGCTGGCGCCCTGGCGGACCGCCTGGACCAGCATCAGGTTCACCAGGCGAACGACCGGCGCGTCCTCGACGATCTCGCGCAGCTTGTCTAGCCCGGGTTCCTCCTCGCCCACGTCCGAGGGGCGGATCTCCTGGATGACCTGATCCAGGGTGCCCTCGAGCGCCGGGTACTGGTTGACGGCGTGCTGGAACCCTTCGGGCGTAATCGCGGCAGGGATCAGGTCGCGGTCCACCACGCGCCGGATGTCGTCGAGGGCCACCACGTCCAGCGGGTCCACCATCCCCACGATAAGCGCGTTTCCCTCGATGCGCAGCGGGATGACCTGGTAGCGCCGGATCAAGGCCTCGGGGAGGGCCGTGAGCACCTCCTCGGGAATCCCAACCGCCTGCACGCTGACGAACTCGATCCCTATCTGGCCGGCCACGGCCTTGGAGATGGCCTCCTGGGTCGTCAGCCCGCGGCTGACGAGCACCTTGCCGAGTCGGTCGCCGCTCGCGTTCTGGGCCGCCAGCGCCTGTTCAAGCTGGGCGCTGGTGATGAGCCCGGCTTCGACCAGGATCTCACCCAGACGGACCCGGCGGCGGGCCGCGGGGCTCCTAGAGGGCCTCATGCCTCTCCATCAGCATGACGATGTGCGCCTTGTGTACCATCACGACGCCGGTCTCGTAGAGCAGCCGGTCGTCGAGGGAGTAGACCCGCGCAGAGGTGATCGCAAGGAAATCCTTGGCCTGATTGAGCCGGTCGGAGAGCCGGGCGCTCGACGGCAGGTGCAACTCGCCCTCAATCCGCTGCGACGGTGTGAAGATCACTACCTGTTCGCGGTCCAGTTCCACCTTCATCGGGCAGCTCCCCTTCCCTCCACGGCCAGCTCGGCTGACCGGGGACGCTCTACCAACCGCTGGATGCCCTTCAGACTCAGGCCCCGCTCGACCATCGCCTTCACCCACCGGATGCGCTCCACGTCCTCTTCGCTGTAGAGCCGGTGTCCTCCCCCTGTGCGGGCCGGGGCGAACAGGTTGTACTGGTCCTCCCACGCGCGGATGCGCCTGGGGTTGACGCCCGTCAGGTGCGCCACCGTCCGTATCGGGTAGATGGGCGCGCACTTGTCCACGATCATCGGCTTCTTCCTCCGCTTCCGCCGTTCCCACCCACGCGCGGCGCTGCGACCGCGTCGCGCTGCGGCCGGAACCCGTGGTCGCGCAGGAACGAGTAGATCTCCTGGAGCTTCGAGAACCCCTGGTAGTCGGGCCGGTATTCCTGCTCCATCTTGTAGTCCAGTTCCACGAGCTTGTTCAGCGTCACGAAGAACGCGTACTGAACGATGTTGGAGGCCGCCTCGGGCGCGTCGCGATTCTTGTCCACGAACAGGTTCAGGATGTCCACCTTGGGCAGATCCCTGGTGTCGAAACCCTCGGCCTTGGCCCGGGACTCGATGAGTTGCCGCAGGTCGGAGGTGGCCTTCCAGTCCTTGGCCAGCACCATGGCGACGTCCAGGTCGTACTCCAGGTCGCCGCTGCCCATGCTGTGGTGCATGGTGGGCCGGTTGAACGGGTTGAAGATCTCCGTCTCCTCGGCCGGCCGCTCGTCCAGGCGGCAGCCCTCCTTGTCCAGGGGCGAGATCGCGAAGACCGGACAGTTGAGTTCAAGACTGAGCTCGGCGAGCGCCGTGGAGACCATGTCTGTCCTGGCCTTCCAGTCGTCCACGTAGGCGGAGAGCGGGATCTTCTGGAGGTAGTCGAAGAACAGCACGACGTCCTGCGTCTGGAACTCCTGCATCAGGTTGTGGGCGTGGGCCCGGATGCGGTCCAGCGTCTCCTTGCGACCGGCCTCAACCAGGTAGAGATACGGCGAGTACCGGCCCAGCGGGCCCCGGGCCGCGGCCACCTTGTCGGATACGGACTCGCCGTCCCCGTTGCTCCCCATCAGGACCGTGGTGGGGTTGATGCCCACCTCCTTGGCAATCAGCCGGGCGGCCAGCACGCGGCGGGTCTGCTCCCAGGTGTAGAACAAGACCGGCACCTTGTGGTTGGCGGCCACGTGCACCGCCATGTCCAGGGCGAAGTTGGTCTTACCGCGGCGGGGGGCGCCGGCCAGCCCGTAGTAGAAACCCCGGCGCAGGCCCGAGAGCAGGGTGTTGAGCCGGTCGAAGGGGCTGATCGAGTACCCCAGGAGCCCGTTCGTCATCGCCGGCCTGGCGTCTATCATGGGGCCGAGCATCTCCGAGATCGGCGCGACCTGGCGGCGCGTCCTTCGCCGCTGGATTTCGAGCAGTTGGTGGATCGCCTCTGTCGTGAACTGCACTATGTCGGCCTGCCCCTGGCTCGGGCGGTAGAGGTATGACCCGAACGCCTCGTGGACGCGGGCCAGCAGATCGCGGCTCTCCCGGGCCTTGAGTTCCTCGACGTACGCCATCAGATCCCCGGCGTTGGGCGGCGGGAGCAGCAGGACCGATGCCAGGTACTGTTCCATCTCAGGGGTGAGGAGCCCGCGTTCGATTAGTTCCGTACGCAGCCCGGCCTCGTCAAGCACGACCGTCGCGGCGTGCGCGTCGATCGTCGCTTTTGCCAGCCGGCGCGCCTGCGGCGAAACGAGCTGGTCAACGTGGAAGCCCTCGTTCATCGCCAGCGTCAGCAGGTGCCGGTCCCTGATCAGCCCGCTCAAGAAACGAGTTTCCAGCTGGTAGAGTTCCACGATTCCTCCCCGGAAGTTCCCGCGACGCTGTCTTGCGCCGGGTCCCACCCTGTGATATTGTCGTTGCAATCTCGTAGATGGGCAAGTCAGAATATGCCCAGAAGTTTGATGGACTAGTCCCGTAAGGGCAAACCCGGAGCGATCCGGGGACGCAAAGCCACGGGGCCGGCGGCAGAGGCCGCCGGCCGGCTGGGTTGCCGGTGATGGACGTGACCAGCGACGAGACAGGTCTGGCGGCCTTGAAGACGGCCTCAGGGCTGTCTGGCGAGAACCTCACCCTCGAGCGGGCCGTGGCCTACGGCCGCGCCAGGTTGCTTGCCCGCACCGGCCGCTGGTCCGAAGCCCGCGACGCATACCAGCAACTCATCGCCCTTGACCCCAACGAACCCTGGATATACTGGGACCTGGCCGACGTACACCGGGCACTGGACGACCGCCACGAGACCGGCCTGGCCCTCCTGACCGCCGCGGACAAGCACCTCTCCCGCGGGGAGACCGACAAGGTCCTGCGCGCCTACCAGCAGGCAGCAGCGGTATCGCCCAATGATCCCCAGGTGCAGGCCAAGCTCGGCGACCCCCCCGTAGCCCCCGCGGCACCCGTTTCGGACGAACCCCCGACCACACAAGAGGCGGCTGCCTCGGATGAACCGGCCGCCTTGGCAGAGCCGGAAGCGACAGCAGGGCCGTCGGCCGCGGCAGCCCGGGCGCCGCGCGGCCGCACCGCGGGAAAGGGCAGCACCCTGGGCCAGGTGCTGTTGAGTCTGGGCATCATCAACGAGTCGCAGTTGAACGAGGCGCTGGAGATCCAGGCGCGGACAGGCGAGCGCATCGGGCACGTCCTGCTGGAGATGGGCACGGCCACCGAGGCCGACCTGGCCCGCGGCATGGCCGAGCAGTGGGGGTACCCCTACCTGGGGCTGGCCGATACCAAGGTGGACACCGATATCGCCAAGCTGATCCCGCACGCCCTGGCGGTCCGCCACAAGTGCGTGCCGCTCGAGAAGCGCGGTGGAAGACTGCTGCTGGCGATCGCGGATCCCCTCAACGTCATCGCGGTGGATGACGTGCGCCTGATCACCGGGCTCGAGGTAGACCTGGCCGTGTCCACCGAGGAGGACATCTCCTCGGCCCTCAATCGGACCTACCAGTTTGGCGACGCGATCATGGAACGGGTCATGAGGGATGCGGTACCCGACTTCGCCGTCGAGATCGGCGAGGAGGACCCCTCGCTGGAACAGCTCAAGGCCCTGACCGAAGAGGCGCCCGTGGTCAAGCTGGTCAACCTGGTTATAGACGAGGCGGTCAAGCAGGGTGCCAGCGACATCCACGTGGAACCGCAGCGGGCGGGCATCTGGATCCGGTACCGCGTGGACGGCGTTCTGCGGGACGTGATGAGCCCGCCCAAGCACGTCAAAGCCGCGTTGGCTTCCCGCCTTAAGATCATGGCGGAGATGGACATCGCCGAGCGGCGGAGGCCCCAGGACGGCCGCATCCACCTGATCGCCGACGGACGCAGCATAGACCTGCGTGTCTCGACGCTGCCCACGATGTTCGGCGAGAAGGTCGTAATGCGCGTGCTGGACCAGTCCTCAACCAAGATTGGCCTGCCGCGCCTGGGCTTCCAGAGCAACACCCTGGCCCTCTGGGAGGGCGCCGTCAGCAAGCCCCACGGGATGGTGCTGGTCACCGGCCCGACCGGCAGCGGGAAGACCACGACGCTCTACGCGACGCTGGGCAAGCTGAACACCCTGGACCGGAACATCGTTACGATCGAGGATCCGGTGGAGTACCAACTGGGGCGGGTCAACCAGGTCCAGGTCAACGCGAAGGCCGGGTTGACCTTTGCCGGTGGGCTGCGCAGCATCCTCCGCCAGGACCCGGACATCGTGATGGTGGGCGAGATCCGCGATCGCGAAACCGCCGAGATCGCGGTGCAGGCCGCGCTGACCGGCCACCTGGTCCTCTCCACGCTTCACACCAACGACGCGGCTGGCGCCGTCACCCGGCTCGTGGACATGGGCATCGAGGGTTTCCTGATAAGCTCCTCGGTGATCGCGGTGCTGGCGCAGCGCCTGGCCCGCACCATCTGCCCCCGCTGCAAGGTGGCCTACTCGCCGCCGGCCGAGGCCCTCGGCCGGCTGGGCGCCGACGCCCGCCTGGATCCCGGCGTGGTCTTCTACAGGGGACAGGGCTGCGACCACTGCCGGGGCAACGGCTACCGGGGGCGCATCGGCGTCTACGAACTGCTGATCGTCTCCGACACAATCCGAAACATGATCGTCCAGCGCGCCTCGTCCACCGAGATCAAGGCCCAGGCGATCCGCGAAGGTATGCGCACGCTGCGCGACGACGGCCTGGAGAAGGTCATGGCCGGGATCTCGACGATTGACGAGATACTGCGGGTAGTCTACGTGGCAGACTGAGGCGGTCGGCCCAGGGCTATCGGTTCTGGGCTACCGGTTCAGGGCTCCTGGTAGGTAATGCCCCCGGCTGCGTTCACCGAGGCCGCGACCGTCCCCGCGGCATTCTGAACGGTGACCGTACACTCGGCATCCGGCCTGCCGAAGGCCGAGAAGGCGACGACCAGGTCCGCCGTGGTCGTCACCCCCTCGGGCAACACCGCGTTCTCGCTGAACCCCCCACCTTCGCGGACTATAGTGTAACCGGAGCCGGAGGCCGTGAACGTCACGGTATACGGAGTCCGCTCGGCCTTGGAACGCTCGTGCGCCAGGCGGAGGTCCGAGGCCACCTGGGCCACCCCGTAGCGCAACCGCTGCTGTGCCACGTGCCCCTGCCACTGCGTCATACCGGCCGCCAGGAGTATGGCCACGAGCATGGCCACAACCACCAACTCCAGCATGCCGAAGCCGCGGGTGCCGCGCCCGTTCACGGAGACCCCTCACGCCAGACCGGCCGCACTCCTGCCAGGTCGAGCGCGCGCACCTGGTAGCGGTCTATCGTCGGGAAGTAGGGCGGCGAGAACCCGCGGCTCATCCGACGGTCGTACCTGAACTCGGAGCCGTAGCCCCTGATGAGTTGCCCTGCCGTGTTCATGACCCCGAAGACGCCGAGGTATTCCTGGATGAGCCCGCCGACAAGGCGTATGACGCCCCGCGGCGGAGTGGCGTTCCAGTTGGCGTTGAACACGCGGCTGTTGAACCCGTCCGCCAGGTTGCCGGCCATGAGCACGGCGTGGACGTCGAGGTTGAATGTGTTCGGATCGTTGGGATCTGTGAGGAACCTTATGTCGTTATTGGGGGAGTAGATTCCGAGCAGGTTGAGCGGGTTGTCGTTGGGATCCGTGACGGCCGGCGGATCCTCGTAGCGGATGTGCCCGGTGATGTCAATCCGCCCGGACGCCACAATCGTGGACTGCTCCTTCTCTTCCAGCGTGCCCCGCAACGAAAGGATCGCTCCCTCGACGTAGATGATGCCGGCGTTGGCGCTGCCCAGGCCCTGCTATCCCTTGGGAACGCCGGCGAACGCCCGCGTCTGCGATACGACCGGCCAGGACGTGTTGGTGACCGTCGTTCTCTGCGATACTCGGTCAACGATCACGGTCACGGTCTGGCCTCCCTGGACCAGGGTGTAGACCGCGCAACCGCCCGGTGATCCCGGGCCCTGGCTGCAGGCACCGGGCGATGCGCCGCTGTCGGTCATGCCCAGCGTCATGCTGTTGAGATTGCCCTGCACGAAGATCCCGCCCGCAAGCGGCTCGTCCACGTCCGATGTGCCGTTGCCGTTGATGTCCTGGACGGGCACGTAGATGCCCGATGGAACAGGGTCCGTGTTGTTCGGCAGTTCGGGGATGCTGCCCCGGATCTGCAGGTTGGAGACCGCGGTGGTGTCCGCCGGGTCGCGACCTATGGAGACGCCCTTCTGGCTGTACGGGTTGGTGGGAATCGGGATCGTCGCCACTCCCCGGGTGAAGTTGGCCGGGAGGTTGCCATGGTCGTTGCTGGAGTTGCTGTCGCAGTCAGGGAGCACCGGAGCGTCACGCCTCTGACCGCTGACCACGTTCTCATTCGCGGTTCGCCGAACCGGGCTCCCCCTGTTGAAGAACCAGGCCGTGTTCCACGCGCTCGTCAGCGGCGTGGCCCTGGCACGCGACGCGTCGCATGGGATCTGGCTGTCCGGGGTGCCGAACTTCGGGAAGTAGGCGAACCGGAACTCGGTGTTGGTGTGCACAGGGCCGTCGTAAGACGACATGTTGGCAAACCAGAGCGACTCGCCTCCGGGCCCGCGGTGCACATGAGAGAACAGCGCGTACTGGGCGAAGTTCTGCCTCTGTATGTGGATGCTGTAGTCGCCGCGCAGCGCGATCCGGCGCCGGGCCTGCGGGCTGACCCGCCCGTCGCTGACGATCTCGTAGGTGTAGAAGAACTGGAACTCGTCCGCACCGACGCGTTGGACGTAGCGATGCGGCTGGCTCACGTCGTCGGGATGCGGCGCCAGGCGCCGGCGAACGTTGACCGTGGCCGAGTAGTTACCTTCCCCGAGGGGGTTGGACGGCGGCAGCCCGGCAGCTGCCTGCAGCTTCCTGTGGGGCTCGGGTAGACCCCAGTTGACGTGGAACGACAGCATCTCCGTGGCCGAGGTCGCGGCGAAAGTAAACCGAAGCCCGTCCAGGACCAGGAAGTCGAAGATGCGGAACGCGTTCTGTTGATCTGGGACCCCGTCGGCGTACCAGTCCAGCATGATGGCGCCGTCCAGGGAAGGATCAACCGTGGATTGCCCGATCGGATCGGCACCCATCAACGCCATCAGCGCGCCGCGGCCGGAAAAGGCCCCGCCCTCGGCAATGTACATGCTCTGGGCGCCGATGACCCGGAGCGCGCTCAGCCCCATCTCCTTGCCGCTCAGGTAGAGGATGAGCGCGCCCAGGAGCGAGAGAATGAAGATCACGGTGAGGACGGCGAACAGCGCCATCCCGCGTTCGTGCCTGAAAAGGCGCAGCATGTGTTCTCACCCCCTCCGGTGGCTACCGGGCGCGCAGCGCCGCGTCTCCAGCGAATGTACGGCTGACATGATCTCGAACCGCGGTCACGGTCATCCTCACCCTGGCTATGGATTCGAGACTGGCAGGCGACGATCCAAGCGAAGTACCCGTGGCATCGAAGTACTCGAACGCCAGCCCGTCGGGCCCGCCGTCCCTTCCGATGTAGTGGGCCAGAGGCCTCCCTGCGGTCGAATCGGGACAGCCGATTCCCGCGGAATCCTCCCTGCGCGTAAGCGTGTGGGCGTCGGCGTCGTACGCGAAGGTTACCCGATAGGGGCTGGTCAGGGAGAAAGGCGTGTCCTGAGGGACCAACAGCGTAAGCACGGTCGCGGTCGCGCACGTGATGGACTGCGCCCAACGGATCTCATCCACCATGTTGTCCAGGGCCGCCCGCACATGGGCCTGGGTCTGAAGGAAGTCGTTGGTCGTGCGGGCAGACCTGCCGCCGACCGTCACCAGACCAAAGATGCTCCCCAGCACGAGGGTCAGCAAACTCAGGGCTACGACCAGCTCAATCAGAGTTACGCCCCGGGCCCCGCGCAGGGAGGCAGGCAACGACTGAACGAGGCCTCTACTGATCATCGAGCACGGTCGTGAGCGAAACGAATGGGCTCCCATCGGGATCGGTCAACCTGTAGACCTGCACCGTGGCGGTAGTCAGCCGCAGGTTCTCGTTGAGGGTGATGTCCACGGCCACCTGGAAAGTGTGAGGGGTTGGGTTGGTCACGCCGGTGTACGGGTCCGGCAGCGGTAGCGGAGATCGGGTAAGGTCCGTGAAGCCCACCATCTCGTAGGGGTTGACGCTGGCGCGGACCTGCTCCATCACCTGGATGGCCAGTGTGGTCGCGGCCGAGCGATCGTTGGCCCGACCGGCGTGCGCCATCCCGATGATGAAGGTCTGAAGGAGTACCACCGAGAAGCCGGCAAACAGCGCCAGCGCTACCAGGAGCTCAAGGTAGGTGAACCCGCTCTCGCCTCCAGCGTCTCGAACCTGCGGCTGCTGCCGCATGACTATCCACCCCCGCAGCGGAACCAGGGCATCATTGGGGGACTTCCCAAATCGCTTCGGGGCTAGACCTGGCGCCTCGGGGCTAGACCTGGCGCTTCCCGCCGGCGCGCGGGGGCGGGTTCCAGGGTATGGCTAGACCAGCGCTGCGGCGAGCTGGCTGTTGCGCCGCATCTCCAGGCGGATGCGCCCCAGGTTGGCCTGCCGCGTTCCCACGACCACCATCACGGCATCGGCCCCTGCCGGCCCGACGGCCACCGGGCCGTCGTCGTACTCCAGCAGCATGGTGCGCAGCACACCGCGGCCAATCTCCTTGCCCATCGAGTCGGCCGCCGAGATGTTGCTGGCCACGATTGCCGCCAGGGCCTCGAGGTCCACCCGCTCCTCCGTGGTCATCCCCTCGACGACGAACCCGTCCCGGCCGACGATCATGGCGGCCACCACGCCGTCAACCCTGGTCATGTCCGCTAGCACGTCCTTCAACTGCGACATCATGGTCTCCCTCCCGCGGCCTACAGCGCCCCGTGCGAGGGCGCGTTGATCGCACCGCGCAGCTTGCCCAGCGCTGCGGCAAGCACGCGCGACACGTGCTTCTGTGAAATCCCAATCTGCTTGGCGGCTTCCATCTGCGTCAGGTCGGTGTAGAACAGGTAGTACACGACCTTGCGCTGCAGGGCGGTCAGCGATTCCAGTGCCTCCATCAGCATCACCCGGTCCTCAATGGGAAGCTGGAAGCTGATGTGGGTTCGGTGCCGGATCCGATCGCGGTCCACCCGAAGATCGGCCCCTTCCTCGTCGGGCTCGATCGAGACGGTGCGGAGGACCTCCCTGGCACGCAGGACCTCGAGCAACCCGTCCTCCTCGATGTTGAGCTCTCGCGCCAGGGCCTCGAGACTCGGGAAGCGACCGGTCTCGCCGACGTGGGCGTTTATGGTTTCCTCAATGCGGGCATTGAGCCGGTTGAGCCAGCGTGGCCTGCGAATCGTGTCCCGCTGGTCGCGCAGGTAGTGGCGGATCTCGCCGCGGATCAGGTAGCTGGCGTAGGTGGCAAACTTCGCGCCGCGGCTTGAATCGAACCCGTTGATGGCGTTGAGCAGCCCGATGTAGCCCACCTGGATCAGGTCCTCGGAGGGCACACCGGAGTAGGCGAACTCCGCGGCAATGCGCCGGACCAGGGGGGTGCACGCGGCGATGATGCGCTCGTGCGCGTCCGGGCTGCGCGCGTCCACATGCTCCTGGATCAAGAGATCCACGGCATCGTACCCGGAGCCATCTTCGCTCCGAGGTCCCGGTCCCTCTGCTGGGCGGTGCGGGGTCCGTGCCGCCATCGCCAGTGCCTCCTGAAAACGCCGAGCCCTCCTGAGCTGCCCCAGGAGGACCGTGTTCCCACCTTCGGCAGCCCGGCCGACCACATCACTGGTCCCGAGGCTTTGCGCCCCCACCTTGCGATGGGTTTGCCCTTTTCGGGGTTCGTATTCAGTTGTCGAACCCGGCGGGCGGGTCCGGTAATACTGCATCATAGACCACCCAGAGCATTTGCGCAAGGTCTGTGTCAAACTTCTACCTGCAGTTCAGACATTGGAACCCATGGCGTGCCTGCTGGCACGTGGGTAAGGGGAAAGAGCTTGACCTCAGAGGCGATCACGGGGGGTGGAAGGAGCTAGAAGA
>VGFA01000023.1 GCA_016869025.1 Armatimonadota bacterium
CTAAGTCATGGGGATCCTGGCGCGTGCACGCAAGGCGGTGATTTTGGTCCTGGCAGCCCTACTGGTCGGTTGGCCGCCCACTCTGCCGGCAGTTGGCCAGATAGTCCTAGAAGACGTGGTTGCCCGCGGCTTCGAGGTCGCCGTTTCGATCACGCCGGTTGACCTGAGCCTGGAGATGGTGGGAGGCGATCTGCGTTTCCTGAGCCGGGGCACGCTGCGCGGGACCGCCCGGGTCGCCCTAGAGATCACGGCCGAACAGCCGGTCTCCCGGGTCAGGATGGAGCTGTCGTCTGCGCTGACCGTCCGGTCGGTGCAGGCCGAAGGCGCCAGGGTCACCTTCACACGGACGGGTTCACAAGTGCTTCTAACCTTTGACCCGGCGCTGTCCCCCAAGGCGCGCCAGACGGTGACCGTCGAGTACGACGGGCAGCCGCTCTATCTTTACAACGAGTTTGTGCTGCTCCACACCGGCGCGCTGTACCCGGTTCTGGTAAGCCCGTTCGGCGACTACTCCGCCAACATGGGCCGGGTGAGCATCCAGGTCACCGCTCCTGCGGGTTTTGCGGCCGTGTCCACGGGTCGGCAGGTCTCCGCAGAGGGGAACGTGGTGCGGTGGGACTCCGAGGTCGAGGTGCCCTGGGTCGCGCTGGCCGGAGGCAGGCGGCACCGGCGGGTGGAACGGACAGCCGGCGGCGTGCGGCTGCAGATCTACGTGATCCCGGGCGAGGAGCGCAACCTCGACAAGCTGGCCGGCTACACCGGGCAGGCCGTGGAGTTCTTCGGCCGGCTGCTCTACCCGTTTCCGTATACCGAGCTGAAGGTGGTCTCGCTGATCGTCGTGGGTGGGGGCATCGGGTATCCAGCGATGCTGCTGATTGACGACCGTGCCTTCAGCGGCACGATGCCCGGCGCGCTCAACCGTGACTCATGGCTCTTTCTCCTGATGGCACACGAGGCCGCCCACTCCTACGTGCCCAGCCGGACCGTGCCCAAGGGAGTGGGGTTCGTCTGGCTATCGGAGGGGTTCGCCGAGTACCTGGCCCTTATGGCTGTGGAGGCCGTGATGGGGCCGGAGGCGTTTGCCCGTGAGCTGCAGGAGGAGAGGGACGACTACGCCGTGATCGCCGGCAAGCCAGAGGACAGGTCGATCGCATCGTTCACGTTCGCCAACTACGGCCCGCGCGCCTCGCGCCGCGTGATCTACGGCAAGGGGAGCCTGGTGCTCCACATGCTGCGGTTCGTCATCGGGGACGATGCGTTCCGGCGCTCGCTGGCGGCCTTCTTCCAGCGGACCCGAGGCCGGGCGGCGCGCGTGGATGAGTTCCGGGATGTGGCGGAGGAGATCTCCGGAGCGAAGCTCGAATGGTTCTTCGACCAGTGGATTTCCCAGGTCGTGCTGCCCGACTACGTTGTGGCCTCTGCCTCCACGACCCGGACCGATGAGGGGGAGTTCCGAACCACAGCGACGATTCGCAACACCGGCACCGGAACTATGCCTGTGGATGTGGCGTTCGGCGCCGGTGAAGGCCGGGTCGTGCGCCGCGTCGAGGTGCCCGGCCGTGGCGAGGCCACGGTGACGGTTACGACCCCGGCGGCGATCAAGGAGGTCGAGGTTGATCCAGGTAGATGGCTGATCCAGTCGAACTATAAGAACGATAGGTACGAGATCCGATAACCGTAGCCCCGGCGCGCCCGGGGCCGAAAGGAGCAAGAGATGACCGATCGCAAGAAGGTTACGCTTCCGTCGCTGATGAGGAAGATGGCCGACGGCGTCCCGATCACGATGATCACCTGCTACGACTATGCCATGGCAGACCTGGTCGAGAAGGCCGGCGTGGACATAGTACTAGTTGGGGACAGTCTCGGAATGACCATGCTGGGCTACGCGGGCACACTGCCCGTGACTATGGACGACATGATCCGGTACACTCAGGGGGTGCGGCGGGGCACGCCAAACAGCTGGCTCATCGGCGACATGCCGTACATGTCCTACCAGCCGTCCGTGGAGAGCGCAATACGCAACGCTGGCCGGTTCATGGCCGAGACCGGGTGCGACGCCGTGAAGCTGGAAGGCGGCGCCGAGATGGCCGACCGGATGGCGGGCATCACCAGGTCAGGTATCCCGGTGATGGGGCACCTGGGGCTTACACCGCAGAGTGTGTCGGCGCTTGGTGGATTTAGGGTGCAGGGCAGAGACGCTTTGCAGGCCAAGAAGATCGTTGACGACGCCATGGCGCTCGAGGAGGCCGGGGCCTTCAGCATACTACTGGAGATGGTGCCCGACCGGGTGTGCGCGCTGATCGCCGAGCGTTCGAGCATCCCCATCATCAGTCTCGGTTCCGGTCTGGATGCCCACGGCCAGCTATTGATCTTCCACGACATGTTCGGGCTGTATCCGCGCTTCAAGCCCAGGATGGCCAAGGTGTACGGCAACGCAGGTGAGGTTATCCTAAACGGCCTTAGGCAGTACGTGGCCGAGGTGATCGGCCGCCAGTTCCCGCAGCCGGAACACGGGTTTGGAATTGACGACGAGCAGATGGCCGAGCTAAAACGCATGGTGGAGGGTGATGCCCCGTGAAAGACGAGCTTCGAGGGAGACTGCGCGTCTCCGACGCTCAACTGGAGGCAGTCAACGCGCTGTTGCTGGATCCCGGCAACCGGGTGGTGAACGCCCTGCTCGAGGTGATGCGTCCGTACGGGACCCCTGAGGAGATCAACCGCAAGGCCGAGTCGGCCCGCGCTCTTCCATCGCTGCTGTCCCGGCTCGAGGCGATGCGGTCTCCATACCTGGCCGACCTGCGCTGGCTGGCCGAGCAGCGCGACCGCGGCGCCTTCATCAGCATCGCGGACTATCGCCGCCGGATCCTGGGCCCGAGCGCGGAGGAGAGGGTCTTCGCCGAGGAGTTTGCCGTCACGCTGGAGATCAGCGCGCTGCAGTACTTCCCCTGGCTGATCAGCGAGGCCAGGCAGGCCATCGCCGGCGGAGAGCTGATGCCGGCGCGGTTCATCCGTGTGCGCAGGATGAAGGAGTCGGAGGCCGACGACGGTGACATGCCGGCCGTGGCCGCGGCCATGCAGATCATGGGCGCCAGCTACGTGGAGACGCTCGATACCAAGGGCACGGACGGCTCCAACGTGCACCTGGGCGGGCCTGAGACCATCACCGGCTACTTTGGAGGCATCGGCCAGCCCAACGACCATGCCCTCAAGTGGGTGGACGAGTTTCTGTACTACTACACGAACTACGGCACCCCCCAGGTGCTCAACATAAACCCGGGCACGGTGATGCTGGCGTACCTGCTGCACAAGCTGGGGGTGAACATCGAGTTCAAGATCTCGGTGTTCATGGGCAACGACAACCCCTACGCGGTCCTCTGGACGCTGATCGGCGCCAAGCTGTTCTCGCGTCCGGACGGCACCAGCCCCCTGATCGGCTTCAACTTCAGCAACTCGGTGAACAACCAGACGATCGAGCGCTGCGCCGAGGCGCGTCGCGCGCTTGACTTCGAGACCGTGGTGCGGTTCGAGCACCACATCACCGAGACGTGGAAGAGCATCGTGCGCCAGCCCTACAACCGGAGGCGCGAGCTGGTCGAGGTCGCCGGGCGCGTCGCCAACATCTCCGCCAAGCACGAGGGCGGCGACCCAGAGGTGGAGCAGACCCGCGAGCACCCTTCGGATGTTCTGGATTACTTCCGGGAGAAGGCCGAGGTGGAATCGAGCGGTCAAATGGCGCTTCTGGAGCGCAACTACCTGGACAAGCACGCCGCGCTAAACCAGACGGCGCGGGCGCTGACCGAGGGAGGGCTGGCGTTCGTGGCGGCCCGCAACCTCCACAGAGGGAATGCTCCGGAGGTGGACGGCTAGGTATCCGACTCCGTTGACTTTCCGATCATTCTCGCTTACTATCAATCACGACCAATCAAAATGGATCTCCCCGCTGAGCGGCGCCAGCGCATCCTCCAGTTACTGGAGGCCCGGGGAGGTCTGCGCACCGCAGATCTGCAGCAGGCCATCGGAGTGTCGGTCGCCACGATCCGACGGGATCTCAGCGACCTCGCAGAGCAGAACCTCATAGAACGAACCCACGGCGGCGCCCTCCAGAGGGCGCTGGGCACGGCGCACGAGCCGCCTTTCTCGGTGAAGTCCGCCCTGATGCGCGAGGAGAAGGAGCGGATCGCAAAGGGCGCAGCGCGATTGGTTTCCCCCGGCTCAACCATCATTCTCGACTCCGGCTCCACCGCTCTGGCGCTGGCCCGCCAACTGGCAGGCCAGCGCATCACGGTGATCGCGCTCGACCTACCCGCCGCGCAGGCCGCCGCCGCCGGGCAGACAGAGGTCCTGCTGGCCGGAGGGCGCGTGCGCAACGGATTGTACAGCCTGGTTGGCCCGTGGACCGAAGAAACCATGCGCGGACTCCACGGGGATCTCTTCTTCATGGGTGCGGATGCCGTGGACGACGACGAGGTTTCCAACAGCACCGTGGACGAGGCAGCGGTGAAGCGGCTGGCCATCCGGGCGGCGAGGGAAGTGATCCTGCTGGCGGACCACAGCAAGTTCGGGCGCAAGGCGCTGGCTCAAGTGTGCCGGCTCGACGAGTTGAGCGTCTTGGTGACGGACAGGGGTATCGGTCCACGCGAGGCAGTTCTCCGTGAGCGAGTCAGGAAGGTGGTGATCGTCTAGCCATGGAGCGTTTCGCCGACCTGTTTGGGACGCGCAAACCCGTGATCGCGATGGTGCACTTTCAGGCGCTCCCCGGCACCCCGCTGCACGATGACGTGGGAGGGATGAGCGCGCTGATCGGCCAGGCCAGGCAGGATCTGGTTGCCCTGCAATCGGCCGGCGTGGATGCGGTGATGTTCGGGAACGAGAACGACCGGCCGTATGAGCTGCGCGTGGACGTCGCCTCGACCGCTGCGATGGCCTATGCAATCGGACGGCTCCGCGACGAGATAAGGGTGCCGTTCGGCGTGGACGTGCTTTGGGATCCGCTCAGCACCCTGGCACTATCCGCGGCCACCGGCGCGCGGTTCGCCAGGGAGATCTTCACCGGTGTGTACGGCTCGGACATGGGGCTCTGGGAAGGCCGTGCCGCCGAGGCCCTGCGCTACGGGCGCCGGCTTGGGCGCAGTGACCTGTTCCTGCTCTACAACATATCCGCGGAGTTTGCCTCGCCCCTGGACAGCCGGACGGTGGCCGAGCGTGCGCGCAGCGCGGTCTTCTCGAGCGTGGCGGACGCTATTCTGGTCTCCGGGCCGATCACAGGCGAGGCGACTCCCCTGGAACACCTGCGCGAGGTCAAGCGCGTGCTTCCGGCCACGCCGGTTCTGGCCAACACCGGCGTTCGCCACGATAACGTCGCCGATGTCCTGGCGGTGGCCGACGGCTGCGTGGTTGGGACTGCGCTCAAGGTGAACGGCGACACGTGGAGCCCGGTGGATCCCGAACGGGCCAGGCAGTTCATGGAACTGGCGCGCGGGGTGCGCGCCCTCTCCTGAGATGATGACTCTGGGCGTGGACGTCGGCACGACCGCGTGCAAGGCGGTCCTGCTGGATGAGCACGCCCGGATCGTGGCGGAGGCCGAGCATCCCCACGATCTCGTCAACCTCCATCCCGGGTGGGCGGAGGAAGACCCCGAGGACTGGTGGCGGGGAGCGGTGGCCACGACACGGCAGGTCCTTGCCGGCCAGGACCCCTCCGGCGTGCGCGCCGTTGGGATCTCTGGTATGGTGCCTGCGCTGCTTCTGCTCGACGGGGATGGAAACCCAATCCGGCGCTCCATCCAGCAGAACGACGCGCGCGCGGTAGACGAGATCCGCTTCTGCAAAGAGCGTCTTCCCGAGGACGACTTGTTCCGGCGTACCGGCGCCACGTGGAACCAACAGGTGATTCCGCCCAAGCTGTGGTGGATCAGGCGGCACGAGCCCGAGGCCTGGCCGAAGATCCGCCGCATCTGCGGTTCCTACGAGCACCTGACGCAACGGCTGGCAGGGGCGACATACACGGAAGCCAACTGGGCGCTGGAATCGGGCATGTGGGATGCGCTGGAGGAGACCTGGTTCGCGCCGGTGCTCGACCTGGTTGACCTGCCGCCTGGGGTGCTCGCGCCCGTACGGCGCGCGCACGAGATCGTCGGCGAGGTGACCGGCCGCGCGGCGCGGGAGACCGGCGTGCGGGCAGGAACCCCGGTCGTGGCCGGCAGCGCAGACCACATCGCGGCGGCGCTGGCCGCAGGCCTGGCCGCCGGGGGCGAGGCGGTGTTGAAGTTCGGCGGCGCAGGGGATTTCCTCTACGCGGTGGACGGATTCCGGCCCCTGCGCGAGATGTTCATAGACTACCACGACCTGCCGGGCCTCTTCGTTATCAACGGCTGCATGGCAACCTCGGGGAGCCTGGTGAAGTGGTTCAGGGACCGGTTCCATGCCGGCGCCTCGTACGCAGACCTCGACCTGGCCGCGTCGAGGATCCCGCCGGGGAGCGACGGCCTCGTGCTGCTGCCCTATTTCCTCGGCGAGAAGACGCCCCTGCACGACCCCGAGGCGCGCGGCACCGTCCTGGGGCTGACACTGTCTCACACTCCTGCCCACATCTACCGCGCAATTCTAGAGGGCGTGGCCTTCGCGTTCCGTCACCACGTGGAGGTACTGGAGGCCGCGGGCCACCCGGTCGCGCGGTTCTACGTCATGGACGGCGGCGCGCGCAGCGCGCTTTGGCGCCAGATCACCGCATCGGTCCTGGGGAGGGAGGTGTGTCACCTGGAGGGCGGCCACGCGGGCAGCGCGTACGGCGTGGCCTTCGTGGCGGGTGTGGCCGCGGGTCTGTGGCCGTGGGAGCGGGTCAGGGATCAGGTCAGGATCGCCGGGATAACCCAGCCGGACGCCGCAGCCGTGCCCGTATACGCGGAGATCTACGGGACATACCGAGATACCTATCGCAGGCTGAAGGACCTCTACCCGAAGCTGAGGAGGGAGCACGTTGTTGGGGCTTGAGGCACTCGTGACAGGAGCCGCGTCGGGCATAGGCCGGGCGATTGCCCTCCGGCTCGCCCGCGAGGGGGCGCGCGTATGGGTGACGGACGTAGACGCGGAGGCCGCCGCGCGCGTAGGGGCGGAGATTACCGCGTCCGGCGGCGATGCGACCGCTCGTATCCTTGATGTTACGAGCCGCTCCGATCTGGAGCGCGTCGCGGAGGAAGTCTACGCCGCCGCCGGCCGGCTCGACCTGCTGATAGTCAACGCGGGAGTCTCGACCATGAACCACTTCCTGGATCTGACCGAAGAGGAGTGGGACCTCAACTTCGGCGTCAACGTCAGGGGCGCGTTCCTCACCATGCAGACCTTCGCAAGGCGGATGGTGGGACAGGGGCCGATTCCGGGCAGGGAACTGCGCGGCAAGATCGTGCTCACGGCATCCATGGCCGCGCGGCGCGCTGCGCCATTGTTGGCGCACTACTCGGCCTCCAAGTTCGCCGCCCTAGGTCTGATGCAGGCCGCGGCCCGGGAACTGGCGCCCCACCGTATCACCGTGAACGCGGTCAACCCCGGCTACGTCAGAACCGCGATGCAGGATCGCGAGGTGGCCTGGGAAGCGCGGCTGCGGGGCGCCGACCCCGACGAGGTGGTCCGCGACTACCTGAAGGACACGCCCCTGGGGCGGCTGGAGACCCCTGAGGACGTGGCTGGAGTCGTGGCGTTCCTGTGCGGGCCCGACGCCGATTTCATTACCGGAGAAGCCATCGAGGTGAACGGGGGCGCGTGGATCGCCTGAACGCGGGCGCGCGCCCGGACTGCACGTCGCACTCGAAAGAACAAACGCACGCGATGGGAGGTGCAAGGGATGACGGTGTGGAGAGCAACATGGCTCATCCTGGTGGTTGCCCTCGTGGTTGCGCTGCTGCCGCTGTCAAGCAGCGTGGCACAGCCGAGGCCAACCCTGAACCTCGTCTCGATGTCGGACCGCTTCTCCGGCGCGCTCACCCGGATGGCGCCGGAGTTCGAACGGGAGACCGGCATCAAGGTCAACGTCACGATCCAGAGCTACGCCGAGCTGTACTCCCGGGCCATCGCGGACTTCGTGGGCCGCACTGGGGGAGCCGACCTCTATACGGTGGACATCGTCTGGACCGGGGAGTGGGGGGAGAACGGCTACCTGTTGGACCTGACCCCCATGATCCAGCGCGACCGCGCCGCGATCGCCTACGATGATGTCTTCCCGTCGGTGTGGAAGTTGGGCGGCTGGCAGGGCAAGCAGTACGCCTTTCCCCTCGCCGCCTACGCGGGCGTGCTCGCCTATAACAAGAAGGTCCTCACGGACGCGGGCATCAAGCCGCCGCGGAGCGTGCCCGAGTTCGCAATGGCCATCCAGAAGCTCACCGGCGACGGGCGCTATGGCATCGTCATGAACGGCGCCAGGGGGGCACCGTGTGCGCAGGACTGGATGTACCATATGTTGATACACGGCGGCAGTATCCTGGACAAGGAGGGGATGCCCGCCCTCAACACCCCGGTCAACGTGCGCGCCCTCACGTTCTTCGCGGACATGTTCAAGTACGCGCCGCCGGGCGCCACCAGCTACGCCTGGGGTGACCGCGAGCTGGCGTTCCGCAGCGGGGTGGCCATGATGCAGATCGCCTGGTCCACCGGCGTCCGGGCCCATCGCGATCCCTCGATGTCCAAGGTGGCCACGATCAGCGACATCACGACTCTGCCCCAGGCCGCGGGCGCTCCCACACGCTACCCGCTGGGCGGATGGAGCATTGGCATCAACCGCGACTCCCGCAACAAGGAGGCGGCCTGGCAGTTCATCAAGTGGATCACCTCGCAGCGCATGCGGCGGGAGTTCGTGCGCCTGGGCGGTGAACCCATCCGCCGCAGCGAGACGTCGGACTCCACGCTCCTGGCGGAGTTCCCGTGGTTTGCGATGGTGGGCAAGTCCTTTGAGAATGCCGACGGCGATTTCCGGCCACGCATCCGGCAGTACCCGCGGATCCAGGACATCCTGGGTCTTGAGGTCAACCTGGTCATAACCGGCCAGAAGTCCCCTAAGGCAGCTCTGGACGACGCTCAGGCCAAGGCGATGCCGCTGTTTGGGCGGTAGAACAAGGTGGGCGAGTACACCGGAGCGACCGCGGACCGCTCGGCAGTAGCGGCCGCGCGCCCGGTGGAGAAGTGGCTGAAGCGGCTGGGGTTGCTCCCCTGGGCAGCCCCAGCCCTTCTGTTCATGCTGTGCTTTGCTTTCTACCCTCTGGGCTACTCTTTGTATATCTCCTTCTTCAACTACAGCCTGACGGATCCGACCCAGGCTCAGAAGTTCACCGGGCTCGCCAATTACCTGAAGGCGTTCGCGGATCCGGCCTTCCGCATCGCCGCCTTGAACTCGGTGTTGTTCGTGACCCTGGCCGTGGGCATCCAGACGGTGCTCGGCCTGGCCATCGCCGTGCTGCTGAACCGCGACCGGCCAGGCGCCCCGCTGGTCCGCACGCTACTGCTGGCGCCGTTGACCCTCACGCCCATCGTCGTGGCGCTGGTCTGGAGAGCGTTGTACAACGCCGACTACGGGGTGTTCTCCTACTATCTGAAAGAGCTCGGTGTGCACATCGGGCGCGGTCCGATCGGCGAACCGTCCACGGCGCTCCTGGCCCTCGTCATAGTGGATGTCTGGCAGTGGACCCCGTTGGTGGCCTTGATGCTCCTCGCCGGTCTGCGCAGTCAGAGCGCCGATCTCTTTGAGGCGGCCCAGATTGACGGCGCCTCGGGGTGGCAGCAGTTCTGGTGCGTGGCCCTGCCCCTGCTGCGCCCGATTCTTATCGTCGCCCTGCTGATCCGGACCATGGACGTCTTCAAGCTTTTCGACTCGGTCTTCGTCGTCACGGGCGGAGGGCCCGGCTACGCCACCGAGGTGATGAACCACTACATCTTCAAGACCGGCCTGACCTTTTTCGACATGGGGTACGCGGCGGCGATGTCCAACCTGCTGCTGGTTCTCATCGGCCTGTTTACCGCCGCCTACTTCCGCGCCATCGGGCAGCTGGGGGTTACCCAATGAAGATGCGGCGGCGCCGGCGGGCGGCCGACGTGATCACATACGCGCTGCTTACCCTGATCTTGGGGTTCTTCCTTTTCCCGATCGTGTGGCTGCTCTTGACCTCGCTGAAGCCCGCACGCGACGCATTTGCGATCCCACCGGTGTGGGTCTTCCGTCCGATCCTGGATAACTTCCGTAACGTGTTCGCCATGGTGCCCGTCGCGGCATACTTGAAGAACAGCCTGACGATCGCGCTGGGGACAACGGCGCTGTCGCTGGTGCTCGGCGTGCCCGCCGGATACGGGCTCGCCCGCACCATGTCGCGCGCCGCCGGGAACTCCGCGCTCCTGATGCTGGCGATCCGCATGGCGCCGCCAGTGGCGCTGCTGATTCCGTTCTACCTAGTGATGCGGGACATGCGCCTGCTGGGCACATACCTGGCGGTGATCCTGCTGCAGAGCGTTTTCAACACCACCTTCGTGACCTGGATGATGCGCGGCTACTTCCACTCACTGCCTGCCGACCTGGAGCTGGCGGCGCTGACCGACGGCTGTACCAGGTTCGGCGCGTTCTGGCGCGTGGCGCTGCCGCTTGCCGTGCCCGGAGTGGCGACCGCGGCTATCTTCACCTTCACCTTCTCATGGAACGACTTCCTCCTGCCGATGCTGCTGTCGGGACGCACGACGCGAACGCTGACCCTGGGTATCCTGGAGACGATGAGCACCTACGAGATCGGCTGGAACAACATGGCCGCAATCGGGATGATCACCGTATTGCCCGTGCTGCTACTGGGATATATCCTGCAGCCGTACTATGTCCGTGGGCTTACCCTGGGCGCGGTCCGGGAGTAGGAGGGTGATACCGAATGACCTTTGACCTGATCATCCGCCATGCGCAGTTGCGCCAGCGTGCCGGCCTGGCCGACATCGGCATCGCGGGCGGCAGAATCGCGGCCGTTGAGCCGCGCCTCCCCACCGAGGGAGCCCAGGAGATTGACGCCGCGGGCCGCTTGGTGACCGAGCCTTTTGTGGACTGCCACTTCCACATAGACAAGTCGTTCTTCGGCGAGTCCGTGGGGCGGTACGACTACCCCCTCAAACCGCTGGGCGGGCCGGATGAGCTGTTCGAGGGCGAGGTCAGGTCTGGCATGCAGGAGTATGAGTTGCTCCACAGCAACGTGGTGCCCATCGAGCACACGTGGGCCTTCAAGCGACGGTACACGCCGCCTGAGGTCGCCGGCAGGGTCGGCCGTGCGCTCGAGCTCGCCCTCGCCCATGGGACGCTGGCGATGCGCATGTTTGTGGATGTGGACTCGTTCGCAGGCCTGCGCGCGCTGGAAGGGGTGCTGCTAGCGCGGGAGCGATTTGGACGCACCATGACGCTCCAGGTGTGCGCCTTTCCACAGGAGGGCCTGCTGACCAATCCCGCATCACTAGACCTGATGCGGCAGGCGATGGAGATGGGCGCCGACGTGGTCGGCGGAATCCCGTTCATCGAGCTGGACGACGAGGGCGCCCGGCAGCACATTGACTACTGCTTCGATCTGGCGAAGCTCTTCGACCGCGATGTGCACGTGCTGTGCGACGACGCGCCCAACCCCAACTTCCGGACGCTGGAGATGTTGGCCGCGAAGACGATCCGCGAGGGGTACCACGGCCGGGTCTCCTCGGGCCACAACGGCGCCCTGCGCGTCTACCCGGATGCGCACGCCGCCAGGGTCATCAACCTGGTCAGGCAGGCCCGGATCAACATCGTGGCGAACCCGAACGTCAACGCGCTTGGGACCCTCACGCGCGTGAACGAGCTGATGGCCGCCGGCGTAAACGTCTGCTCAGGGCAGGACGACCTGGACAACTTCTACTACCCTCTGGGCCGCGCGGACTTGCTGGACTCAATGAACTTCATGGTCCACCTGGCGCACCTGGCCACGCCGCAAGGGTTCGAGGTCGCCTTCGACATCGTAACGCGTAACGGGGCGAGAACCCTGGGGCTGTCAGGGTACGGACTCGAGGTCGGCGCCGAGGCCAACTTGCTTGTCTTCGACGGGAAGAACCTGCACGATGTTCTCCAGATGCAGGCCGATCGCAACCACGTGATCGCCCGCGGCCGGGTCGTTGCGAGAACCACACGGCAGCGGCACATTGAGTTGATCCGCGAATGAACGGCTGGCCCATCCCTCGCCAGCGGTCCTTCGCCCACCTGACGTGGGTGGAGGTCAGGGACATGCCAGACAAGGCCGACGCGGTCCTCATCCAGCCGATCGGTTCGACCGAGCAGCATGGGCCGCACCTCCCGCTGCTCGTGGACTCGGCGGTTGGGCCCGCGGTGCTCGCCGGGGCCATGGAGCGGCTGGGCGATGCGGTGCCGGCGCTCGCGTTGCCCCCGCTGTACTATGGAAAGTCCAATGAGCACCTCGACTTCGCCGGGACGATATCCCTGGAAGCCGGTACGCTGCTGGCCGTGCTGATGGAGGTGGCCGCGAGCCTTCACCGCGCCGGGTTCCGCCGGCTTGTCCTGCTCAACGCGCACGGCGGCAACAGACAGGTAGTTGAGATTGCGGCGCGAGACATCCACGTGCGGCATCCGGAGATGTGGGTCTTTCCGATCTTCATCTGGGGAACGCCCTCCCACACCGGGCCGCACGAGGGCGGCGGGCTCGATCTCCACGCCGGCGATGATGAGACGAGCCTGATGCTGGCCATCATGCCCGAGGCGGTGCGCACCGACGCCGCGGTCACGGAGCATCCCCCAGCCGTCTTGATGGAGGGGTTCCCGGACGGCGGGATTCCCTTTGCCTGGTCATCTCGCGACCTGACTGCCAGCGGCGTTGTGGGCGACGCCAGGGCCGCAAGCGCGGCGAAGGGCCGGCAGATCCTCGAATCCCTGGCCGCCCGGCTGGCCCAGGAGATCCGGGCGATCCACGCCTTCAGGCCGGGATAGCCCCCGGCAAGGGCTGGCCACCCCGCTCGACGAATCCAGAGAGGCGTCCATCACTCCCGCGATGGTCGGAGGCGGCCGGGATGGTCATCCCCAGCGAGGCGCGGCGGCGCGCCGAGAAGCTGCGCGAAGAGATAGCCGAGCATAACTATCGGTACCACGTTCTTGATGCACCGACGATCTCGGACGCGGCGTATGACCGGCTGGTCCGCGAGCTCCGCGATCTCGAGGAGCGCTACCCCGGTCTCATAACGCCTGACTCGCCGACGCAGCGCGTGGGCGCGCCGCCGTCCGCCGCGTTTGCCATGGTCCGGCACCGGGCGCCGATGCTCAGCCTGACCAACGCTTTTGAGGAGGCGGAACTGGACTCCTGGGATAAGCGGATCCGGACCGCCTTGGGCGAGGTTTCAGTTCACTATGTCTGCGAGCTCAAGATTGATGGGGCCGCGGTTTCGCTTGTCTACCAGGATGGCCGGCTCGTCACCGGAGCGACCCGGGGCGACGGCGAGCAGGGAGAAGACGTCACCCCCAATCTCCGCACCATCCCAAGCATCCCCCTGCGCCTGCGCAGCGCGAGGCCGCCCGCATTGATAGAGGTGCGTGGTGAGGTCTATCTGCCCCGCGCGGCCTTCGAGGCGGTAAATGCCCAGCGCGAGGCCAGCGGCGAGCCTCGCTTCGCCAACCCGCGGAACGCCGCGGCCGGCTCGCTGCGGCAGCTCGACCCCCAGATCACGGCCGGCCGGCCGCTTCAGATCTTCGTGTACGGTGTCGGGCTCGCCGAGGGAGTGGATCTGCGCACGCACTGGGAGACCCTCCGGTGGTTGCGCGAGGCGGGCTTCCGCACCGACCCGCACGCGGCGAGGTGCGGCGCTCTCGATGAGGTCCGGGAGTACCTGAGGACTTGGACGGAGCGCAGGGCGACACTGGACCACGGGACCGACGGCGTGGTGGTCAAGGTGGACGATCTGGCCCAGCAGGCCGAGCTTGGGGCTACCACGGCGGCCCCGCGCTGGGCCCTGGCCTACAAGTTCCCCGCGGAGCAGGCGATCACGCGTCTGCTCGACATCACGATCAACGTGGGCCGGACCGGCGCGCTTACACCGGCCGCGGTGCTGGAGCCGGTGCGCGTCTCCGGCGTCACGGTCAGCAGTGCCACGCTGCACAACGAGGACGAGATCGCGCGCAAGGACATACGCATAGGCGACTGGGTGATCGTGCAGCGCGCCGGCGAGGTCATCCCGGAGGTGGTGGCGCCACTGCCCGAGCGGAGGAGCGGAGATGAGCGCCTGTTTACGATGCCAGGGCACTGCCCTGTCTGCCGGACAGCGGTAGAGCGTCCCGAGGGCGAGGCGGTGGCAAGGTGTCCAAACCCGGCGTGCCCGGCGCAGGTCCTGGAGCGGTTGTATCACTTTGGATCGCGCGACGCGATGGACATCGAGGGCGTGGGCGGTAGGCTGCTGGCCCAGATGCTGGAGGCCGGCCTGATCCGCGATCCCGCCGACCTCTACCACCTGACGAAAGAGCAGCTCCTCTCGCTGGACCGCATGGCCGATAGATCGGCACAGAACGTCCTGGACGCGATCGCCCGCAGCCGCGAGACCACCCTCGCCCGCTTCCTCTTCGCCCTAGGCATGCGGCATGTCGGATCTCACGTCGCCGACCTGCTGGCCGCCCACTTCACCTCCCCGGAGGCCCTGATGGATGCCTCGTTCGAGGAGGTGCGTGAGGTCCCCGGAATCGGGCCAACGATAGCCGCCAGCGTCGTGGACTTCTTCAAGCGACCCGCCAATCGCCGCCTGGTGATGCGGCTGGTCGCGGCCGGGATCAGGCCGGCCACGGGCGCGGCGCGGGTCCAGGCGCGCGGCGGGCCGCCGGGCAGGGCACTGGATGGCGCGCAGATCGTCTTCACCGGCACGCTGTCGCGCTGGAAGCGCGGCGAAGCAGAGGCCCTGGCGCGGGCCGCCGGGGGGGTGGTGGCGGACGGCGTGACGAAGAAGACCGCGTACCTGGTAGCCGGAGCATCGCCCGGCTCCAAGCTCGAGCGGGCACGGCGCCTGGGTGTGAAGGTGCTGACCGAAGGCGAGTTCGCCCGGCTCATAGGCGAAGCATGAACGGCCAGCGCAACGCGAGCGGTGGTGACGCATGAGGCGAATCCTGATCTGGATTGCGATTCTTGTGCTTGCGGCGGCGCTCGTCTGGTGGACGCAACTGCGTCCACAGGAGGCGCGCGCTCCCGTGTTCTTCGTGGGGACGGCCGACGGTGCAGGCACGATCGTTCAGGTCCAGCGCACGGTGCGCGGCCGCGGGGCCGAGGAGTTGCTCCGAGGCGCGTTCGAGGCGCTGCTGGCTGGTCCGACTGCGCAGGAGCGCGCAAGGGGGTTGACCAGCGAGATCCCTACCGGGACGCGGCTGCGGGGCCTTTCCGTCCGTGAAGGGATCGTCACGGTGGATCTCTCCGAGGCCGTTGGCTCAGGTGGCGGATCGGCCAGCATGCAGGGACGGCTCTGGCAGATCGTCTACACGGGCACCGCGCATCCGGCCGCGCGGCAGGTGCGGCTGATCATCGAGGGAGAGGAGCGCCAGGCCTTGGGTGGGGAAGGTTTGCTGATAGACCGTCCCATCGCCAGGCCGCCGACCTATCCCAGGTTCTAAGGGCCATCGCCGACCGGCCCGCAGGTCTCCCAGAAACCAGATTCCCGGAACCGGATCCCCGGGCAGGAGACCGTTTTCGGGCCGCAGAAGAGTTGACTGCTTACACCCTTCGACAACGGAGCTGCCGGGTGCCTCGCGAGGTCTTCGCCGAAGAGATAGAGACCTTCTTGGAACGGCTCGATGCCGTCGCCGCCACGCGCGTCGTGGCCAACGAGGCGGGCGAGATAGATCGGATCTACGTGACCACAGAGTCCGCCCGCGACGACGGGGCGATCCGCCGCGCCATCACCTCGGCGTTGATGAGCCAGTTCAACCTGCCCGTGGACGGGTGGCGGATCCAGATCGCCCACTTCGAGCCCACGCCTGAGGCGGAAAGCCTTCCTGAATGCCGCCTGGTGCGCCTGGAAGAGACGATAACCGAGACGCTCACGCGGGCCCAGGTCGAGCTGCGCTACGAGCGCGACGGCGTGTCCAAAACCCTGATCGGAACCGCCCAGGCGCCGCCTGGCCAGGCGCACCGCCTGCGCACGGTGGCGGCGGCCGCGATCGAGGCGCTGCGCCCGCTGGCCCAGAGGTCTGGCAACAGGCCCTCGCTGGAGGGTCTGACGCTCATGCCGTTTGCCGGCGCGACGGTCGCCCTGGCCGCGATCAGCATGGCCTCGGAACGCGCCAGCCTGCTCCATGTGGGCGCCGCGGTGGTGTCCACGAGCGAGGCCGAGGCCGTGGTGAGCGCGGTCCTCGATGCCGTCCGCAAGCCGGTCCGGCCGGTGGAAAGGGCGGCAGGGGTCCGGCCTGACCGCAGGCATCAGATCGAGGGGCTGCGGCAGCACTATGAGCGGCTGCTCCGCCGGGAAGGCGCGTCGGCAGAGATGGCCGGGCCGGCGGTAAGGCCGGGGCCCGCAGAGATGGCCGGGCCCGCAGAAATGGCCGCGCCGGCGGTGCAGGACTCCGATCAGACACCGGCTGACATTCGTCCGGAACGTGAGGGAGGTGCTGCGATCGTGACGCGTGACGAGATGCGCGTGGACGTCCAGTCCGCAGCCAAGGCGCCGCCGCGCGCCTCGGTGGAGGACGCTTTCTACCGCCGGCTGGTGGTAACCGGTGCTCCGGTTCACATCCGGTGTCGCGACGGATACGAGATACCCACCGCAGTGGTCAAGGAGTTCGGGACGTACAGCCTTCTCGTTGAGGTCAACGGCGTGGTGGAGCTGATCTTCAAGCACGGGATCATCGCCATCCGTCCTTACGGCCCGCTGCCGCCCGAGACCGGTACTCCCTAGTAGCAGTTCGTGCCGTCCGAGCGCCTGGAAGAGCTGCGTCGCCGCCGTGAACGGCTCCTGGCCATGGGGGGTCCGGAGCGCGTGCGGCGCCAGCACGAAGCAGGCAAGCTCACCGCGCGCGAACGGCTCGACCTCTTGCTGGATCCCGGATCGTTCGTGGAACTGGATCCCTTTGTCGTGCCCCGCAGCCGTGACTTCGGGCTGGACCGCGTGGAAGCACCGGCCGACGGCGTCGTTACCGGCCACGGCGCCATAGACGGCCGGCCGGTGCACGTCTTCTCGCAGGACTTCACCGTGCTGGGCGGCTCGCTGGGCGAGGGACACGCAGCGAAGATCTGCAAGGTCATGGACCTGGCGATGAGGACCGGCACACCGGTCATCGGGCTCAACGATTCCGGCGGTGCGCGCATCCAGGAGGGCGTGGTCAGTCTCGGCGGGTACGCCGACATCTTCCTGCGCAACACCCTTGCCAGCGGCGTAATACCGCAGATCTCGGCGATCATGGGTCCGTGCGCCGGCGGCGCCGTCTACTCGCCGGCAATCACCGACTTCACCGTAATGGTCCGGGGCACCTCGTACATGTTCGTAACCGGCCCCCAGGTGGTAAGAACGGTCACGCGCGAGGAGGTCTCGTTCGAGGAGTTGGGCGGGGCGGACGTGCACGCGGGCCGGAGCGGCATCGCCCACTTCGTGGCCGAAGATGACGAGGAGTGTCTGCTGCTCCTGCGGCGCCTGATGAGCTACCTTCCCTCCAACAACCTGGACGACCCGCCTCGCAGGAATCCAACCGACGACCCCTCTCGCGCCGATCCAGCGCTCGACGATCTTGTGCCCGAGGACCCGTCCCGGCCCTACGACATGCACGTGGCGATCCAACGTATCGTAGACGACGGTGAGTTCCTGGAGGTCCACGCCGCGTTTGCGCGCAACCTCATCGTGGGCTTCTGCCGGCTGCACGGCTGGCCCGTGGGCGTCGTAGCCCAGCAGCCCGCGGTCATGGCCGGCGCGCTCGACATAGACGCTTCGGTCAAAGGTGCGCGGTTCGTGCGGTTCTGCGACGCCTTCAACATCCCCCTGCTCACCTTCGTGGACGTACCGGGCTTCCTGCCGGGCACGGCCCAGGAGCACGGCGGCATCATCAGGCACGGCGCCAAGCTGCTGTACGCCTATTGCGAGGCCACGGTGCCCAAGTTCACGGTGATTACGCGCAAGGCATACGGCGGGGCATACGACGTCATGTCCAGCGCTCATATCCGGGGTGACCTCAACCTGGCCTGGCCCACCGCCGAGATCGCCGTGATGGGTCCAGAGGGCGCGATTGACATCGTCTTCAGAAAGGAACTGGCCGAGGCCGCCGACCCTGAGGCACGCCGGCGCGAGCTCGTCGCCGACTACCGCGCGCGGTTCGCGACGCCCTACGTGGCGGCCGGCCGCGGGTACGTTGACGACGTGATCGAGCCGCACGAGACCCGCCGCCGTCTGATCTCCTCGCTCGATCTGCTGCGACGCAAGCGCGCCACAAACCCCAGGCGCAAGCACGGCAACCTGCCGCTCTAGGCCAGAGGAATACAAGGACCGCAGGCGAAATCCCCCCGTAGAGTTCCTGTTGGGGTCCTGGAACTGCCGACGCCGCATGAAGCTGCATCCTGTCCAGGCGGGTGATGCCCGCTTCCGCGAATGGCTGAGCCGATACCGGGAGGAGATCACCGGTGAGGCGCCCACCGACGTGTTCCTGAACAAGTACCTCAAGGCGCTGTTTTCTCCTGTGAACAAGCGCCGGCACGTCTGGTGGGCGGTTGACGGCGGCCGCAAGGTCGGGTTTGTCGTTGCCGCTACGGGCAGACACTGGGCCGACCGCTCCCGCACCCACGCCCAGATCGGTGAGTTCTTCATCCATCCGCAGTACCGCCGCGAAGGACTGGGCCGGCGCCTGGCCCAGACGGTCATCGAGTGGCTGAAGTCCGAAGGCGTGGACGAGATTCAGTCAGGGGTGATCGCCGGCAACCTCAGGGGCCTTCGGTTCTGGGAGGCCATGGGGTTTCAGATCGCGCGCTACTCCCTGGTGTACCGCCCGGACCGGCCTCGCGAGCCCGACGAGGACGACTGACCGCTCAGATGCCGCTGCCCTGCCGCCTGCTGGTCGCCAACCGCGGCGAGATAGCCGTGCGCATCGTGCGCGCCTGCCGCGATCTTGGGATCGAGCCGGTGGCCGTCTATGCGCCCGTGGACGCCGGAGCCCCGCATGTCCGCCTGGCCGCCGATGCCCTGCCGTTACCTGGTGACTCGCCGGCCGAGGGCTACCTGAACGGTCCCTATCTGGTGGAACTCGCGCAGAGGTGCGGCGCCACAGCGATCCATCCCGGGTATGGATTCCTCTCGGAGAACCCGTCCTTTGCTGCGGCCTGCGAGGCGGCGGGCATCGCGTATGTCGGCCCGCCCGCCTCGGTGCTGGAGATGTGCGGGGACAAGGCCGCGACCAGGGCGGCCGTGGCATCGGCAGGAGTCCCGGTGCTGCCGGGATCAGGAACGGTGGACGATGCCGAGGCCCTGAGCGCGGCCGAGCAAGTTGGTTTCCCGCTGCTAATCAAGGCAGCCGGCGGCGGTGGCGGCAAGGGGATTCACCTCGTGCGCTCGCCAGAGGATCTGCCCGCCGCCATGCGGCTGGCCAGGGGTGAGGCACAGACCGCCTTCGGGGATCCCCGGGTCTATCTCGAGAAATGGGTGGAGCGGCCGAGGCACGTAGAGGTGCAGATCCTGGCGGACTATGCCGGAGGTGTGATCCATCTGGGTGAACGCGCCTGCTCGGTGCAGCGCCGCCACCAGAAACTCATCGAGGAGGCACCGGCTCCAGGCGTCTCCCCTTATCTGCGCGGCGCGCTGCTGGAGTCGGCGGTCCGCGTGGCGCGCGCGCTGGGCTACCGCAACGCCGGCACAGTGGAGTTCCTCCTGGACGGCGATGCGTTCTTCTTCATCGAGGTCAACGCCCGACTCCAGGTGGAACATCCGGTGACCGAGATGGTCGCGGGAGTGGACATCGTGGCCGCCCAGCTTGCAATGGCCGGAGGTGAGCCCATCCCGTTCGCGCAGGAAGAGGTGCGCCACGATGGCTGGGCGATAGAGTGCCGCATCAGCGCCGAAGACCCTCACGGTGGATTCCTGCCTTCGCTCGGGCGGATTGACGGCGTGGTAGAGCCCCAGGGCCCGGGCATCCGGGTAGACAGCGGGTTCCGGGCCGGGTGCACGGTGTCCCGGCACTACGATCCACTGCTGTCGAAGGTCGTGGCCTGGGGCCGCGATCGGGCCGAGGCGATCGCCCGCATGCGGCGGGCGCTCGCCGAGTACGCCATCTCGGGCGTGGACACGACGATCCCGTTTCATCGGTGGGCCCTGGAGCAGCCGGCCTTCCTGGACGGGGCCTACGACGTGCGGCTTGCCGAGGAGTGGGACGGCGCCGCACCATCACAGGAAGCGGAGCGCCTGGCCGCGGCGGCAGCGGCTGCCTGGCTCCGGCGAAAGGCAGCGGCGTCCGTGCTTGTATCTGACGGCCCTGCCGCCAGGCCCGCGTCCAGGTGGATTGCCGCTGCGAGGGAAGAGGGCCTCAGGTGACGTTCGAGATCAGGGTGCGGGGCCAGCGGCAGGAAGTGGAAGCCGGGGATGAGATCCTTCTGGAGCCGACGGCAGGCACCGAATGCTGGAGGCTCGTCGTTGGAGGACGGGCCGTGCCCGTGCGCGTACAGGAGCGGGAGGGACGGCTACTTGTCACGATCGGCGCCGATCGGGTCGAGGTGGGCGTTCGCCGGGCGCTTCCGGTGCCTTCGCGCCGCGCATCGGCGCGGAACGGCGTGGACCGCGTCGAGGTGCGCGCGCCCATGCCCGGGCTCGTTGTCAGCATTCCAGCGACAATCGGAGAGCTGGTGCGGGCCGGAGGCGCGGTTGCCGTCGTGGAGGCGATGAAGATGCAGATGGAGGTGGCATCTCCGACGGCCGGGTGCATCGAGGAGATACGCGTGCGGCCGGGCCAGGAGGTGGCCGGGGGGCAGGTGCTGGTCCTGGTCCGGGCGCCGGCACCCAAGGCAGGCGAGGAGGCGCTCCCATGAACGACGGGAAGCCGCGCCCCGACTCCAGCGCCGAGCTGGGCGAGCCCGGCGCCTTCCCGTACACCCGCGGCATCCACCCGACGATGTACCGGGGCCGGCTCTGGACGATGCGCCAGTACGCGGGCTACGGCACCGCGGAGGAGACCAACCGCCGCTTCCGGTACCTGCTGGATCAGGGACAGACCGGTCTGTCGGTCGCCTTCGATTTGCCCACGCAGATGGGCTATGACTCGGATCACACGCTGGCGCTCCCGGAAATCGGCCGGGTTGGCGTAGCCGTTGACTCGCTCGCGGACATGGAGGTCCTGTTCCAGGGGATCCCGCTGGACCGCGTCTCCACCTCGATGACGATCAACGCCACGGCGGCGATCCTGCTGGCGATGTACGTGGCAGTGGCCGAGCGGCAGGGAGTGCCCTCCGGCAGCGTGGACGGCACCACCCAGAACGACATCCTCAAGGAGTACATCGCGCGGGGAACCTACATCTTTCCGCCCGCGCCGTCACTGCGCCTGGTGACCGACTCGATGGCCTTCTGCGCGCACCACCTGCCCCGCTGGAACCCGATCAGCATCAGCGGCTACCACATTCGCGAGGCCGGCGCCACCGCGGTGCAGGAGGTGGCGTTCACGCTGGCCAACGGCCTGACCTACCTGCAGGCGGCGGTGGACGCTGGCCTGGGCCCAGACCAGGTCGCGCCCTCGTTCTCGTTCTTCTTCGCGGCGCAGATGAATCTGCTGGAAGAGGTTGCGAAGTTCAGGGCGGCACGACGGCTGTGGGCGCGGCTCGTGCGGGACCGCTTCGACCCGCAGAACCCGCGCTCGATGATGCTGCGGTTCCACACACAGACCGCCGGCGCGGCGCTGACCGCGCAGCAGCCCGACAACAACGTGGTGCGGGTCGCGATCCAGGCCCTGGCCGCGGTGCTGGGCGGCACCCAGTCGCTGCACACCAACTCCCGCGACGAGGCGCTGGCGCTGCCCAGTGAGGACTCGGCCCTGCTGGCCCTGCGCACCCAGCAGATCATCGCGCACGAGAGCGGGATTGCCTCTGTCGTGGATCCGCTCGGCGGCTCCTTCGCCGTGGAGCAACTGACCGGCGAGATCGAGGAGCAGGCCCTGGCGCGGATCTCGCAGATCGAGGCCTTCGGCGGGGTGCTGCGCGCGATACAGACGGGGCTGATCCAGCGCGAGATCTCGGAGAGCGCCTACCAGGAAGCTCAGGCGATCGAGCGCGGGGACAAGATCGTAGTGGGCATGAACCGATACCAATCCGACAGCCCGGTCAAGAAGGAACTCCAGCGCCTGGATCCGCAGACCGCGGCACGCCAGATCGCGCGCCTGAACGAGGTGCGCGCGGGACGCGACGGCGCCGCCGCCCTTGCGCTGAAACGCCTGCGTGACGAAGCACGCGGATCAGGCAACCTGATGCAGCCCATCCTGGAAGCAGTGCGGGCCTACGCCACCGTCGGTGAGATCTGCGATGTCCTGCGGGCGGTGTTCGGGACCTACCGGCCGCCGGCAGTGGTGTGAGATCGTGAACGCCGACGAGATCCTCCGTCTGGTTTCAGCCGTCGTGGCCGGGTCTGTCCAGGCGGCCGCGCGCCTGATCACGCTGATCGAGAACGACGGCGAGGACGCGGCCGTGGCGATGCGGGCCCTGTTCCCGCACGCCGGAGGCGCCCACGTGATCGGTATCACCGGGCCGCCTGGGTCGGGCAAGAGCACGCTGGTCAACGCGGCCATTCGCGCGCTGCGTGCCCAGGGCCGGCGCGTAGGCGTGATCGCCGTGGACCCCAGCAGCCCGTTCACCGGCGGCGCGCTGCTGGGTGACCGCATCCGGATGCAGGACCACAGCACCGACCCTGAGGTTTTCGTGCGCTCGATGGCCACCCGCGGTAGTCTGGGCGGGCTGGCGCCGGCCACGGGCGAGGCCGTGGCCGTGCTGGAGGCGTGGGGCGCCTCAACGGTCTTCATCGAGACCGTGGGCACCGGGCAGGCCGAGGTGGACGTCGTTTCCGCCGCCGACACCGTGGTGGTTGTAAGCGCGCCCGGGCTGGGCGACGGTGTGCAGACCCTGAAAGCCGGCGTGATGGAGATAGGCGACGTGTTCGCCGTCAACAAGGCCGATCGCCCCGAAGCCGATCGTGCCGTGACCGATCTCAGACTGGTGCTGGCGATGGCTCCTGAAGGCGCTTGGCGGCCTCCGGTTCTGACCACGGTTGCCACGACCGGCGAGGGCGTTGCCGCGGTCCTGGGAGCGGTTTCCGACCACCTGCGCCATCTGGAACAGAGCGGCGCCCTGGCAACCCGAAGGAAAGCCCGCTGGAGGAGGGAGGTCATCCGAGCGGTCGAGGCGCGCCTGCGGGCCCAGACCATGGGCGGCGCCGCGGCTGCCTCGCTGGATGGGCTGGTTGAACTCGTGGCCTCCGGACAGCTCGACCCGCGCGGCGCGGCCGCCCGGCTGCTGGATGCGGGCCGCGACGACACCAAGGCTGCGGCCCAGCCGGGCGTTCGGGTGGACCACATTGGCGTGGCTGTCCGCAGCATTGCCGAGGCCGCACGGTTCTATCAGGAGGCCCTAGGGCTCCAGGGCAGCCCGCCCGAGCGGCTCCAGGCGCAGGGCGTGACGACGGTCTTCTTCGCCGCGGGCGAGACCAGGATTGAGCTCCTGGAGCCGCTCACACCTGACGGGCCAGTCGCCCGGTTCCTGGAGCGCCGCGGTGAGGGCGTGCACCACGTCGCCCTGGCCGTACCCGATGTGGCACGGGCGCTGGAAGGCGCGCGGGAAGCGGGTTTCGAGCCAGTTGATGCGACTCCCAGGCCGGGCGCGCACGGCACCCGCGTGGCCTTCCTGCACCCCAAGGGCACCCACGGCGTGCTGGTCGAGATGGTCGAGCATGCCCCGACGGTTGCTCACCCGCCCGAAGAGGGGTAAAATACAACTACCACCCCGACAGGCCCTTGCGCGGTCTTGGCCGCAGTGATTTCCATCCCGACAGGAGGTGAGCGGATGCGCCCCTTGATGTCTCGCCGGGTGCTGGCGACGTTCGTGACGGCCGCATCGCTCGCGGTCGGAGCTGTCTCTCTGGCGCAGCGCCCCTTGATCGTGGCCATTGCAGCAGAGGCGGGCGTCCGGAAGGTATGGACGCACCAGCCCACGGTGGGAAGCGCCCTCGCGGAAGCAGGCATCGCGGTCAGGCCCTATGATCGGGTCAATCCCGGGATTGCCGAACCGCTTGCCTCGGAGATGACGATCCGTATCAGGCGCGCGTTTCCCGTGACCCTCATCGTTGACGGCCGCACGCTCCAGGTCATGACCGCATCTGAGTCCGTGGAGGAGTTCCTGGCCGAGCGCCACGGCGGGGTGCGCCTGCGGCCGCGCGACCGCGTTCATCCTCCCATGGACACCCGATTGTGGTCAGGAGCCGTCGTCAGGGTTGTGCGCATCAATACCCTGCTCGTCACCAGGGAGGAGCGCCTTCCGTTCGCGCGTCTCATCAGGCCTGACGCGACGCTGCCACGTGGGATGACCCGCCTGGTGCAGGCGGGCAGGCCCGGCACCCGGATGCTCCGGATCGCGGTTACGACCGCGGACGGTCGCGTGGTGGACCGGCAGGTAATCGGCAATGTGCTGGCCCGGCCCCCGCAGGACCAGATCTCCCAGGTCGGAACCCGCAGGATCATAGCCACCCGAGGGGAGTTTGCCGGGAAAGAGATCGTCCACATGGAAGCCACCGGCTACGCGCCCTGGCACGGCAAGGGCGTTGACGGTACTACCGCGATCGGAATGCGGGCCGGATTCGGTGTCGTAGCCGTGGATCCCAGGGTGATCCCCCTGCGGTCCGAGCTGTTCATCGAAGGATACGGCCGCGCCATCGCCGGGGATACCGGCGGGGCAATCAAGGGCCACAGGATTGACCTGGGCTTCAACACAGCGCGCCAGGCATACCAGTTCGGTCGGCGGCCGGTGCGCGTGTACATCCTCTCGGTGCCGCCCCCACGCAGGAAATAGGCGCCGCCTTACAGGACACCGACCTGGCCGGGCTGGACCTGGTCACGCCGTCGGGGCTCCGCGCGGCCCTGTCCGCGGCAGGCCTGCGCCTCCGCACTTCGCGCGGCCAGCACTTCCTTGTTAGCCGCCACGTGCTGGACCGGATCCTGTCCTTGGCCGGGATCGAGCCCGGCGAGGCCATCCTGGAGATAGGCGCAGGCGTCGGCACCCTCACCGTGGCGCTGGCGCGCTCCGGCGCGCGGGTCACCGCGGTGGAGGTGGACGGCAGGTTCATCCCGGTATTGCATGCGGTCTGCGCTCCCTACCCCAACGTCCGCATCGTACACGGTGACGCCATGACCCTGACCCCGGAGATGCTCACGGAGGCGCCGGATGCGGTCGTGGCCAACCTGCCCTACGCCATCGCCTCGCCGTTGCTGATCAACCTCCTGGAGGCCGGGCTCGGCCGCCGGTTCGTCGTGATGGTTCAGCGCGAGGTGGCCGGCCGCATCGTCGCTTCCCCCGGCGGCAAGTCCTACGGCCTGCTCTCGGTGGCGGTACAGGCACGAGCAGGCGCGGCCATCGTCGCCCGGGTCCCCCGGTCGGCTTTCTTCCCGCCGCCAGAGGTGGACTCGGCCATCGTCCGGTTGGAAGTGCGGGAAGAGCCCGCGGTGCCGCGGCCGCTGATGCCGGTGCTGATGGCCGTTGCCCGTGCCGCGTTCGGTCAGCGCCGGAAGATGCTGCGCTCGGCGTTGCAGTCCGTCCGGGGAACGCGCCTGCCCGCGGCCGCTGTCGAGGATCTCTGCCGGGCAGCCGGGGTTGACCCGCGGCGTCGGGGGGAGAGCCTTTCGCTCTCTGAGTTCTCCCTCCTGGCACGCGCTCTCGGCGACAGGGAGTGAGAGGGTCGGCGGGGAAGATGCCATCAATGGATGTAACGCTGGGACCAGGTGGGGTGGAATCGAGATGCTAGACTACGAGTCCTTCCTGTCCACGCTCGCGCGGCGGACAGAGCGCTCCGTCATCCGGGAACTACTGAAGCTGACCCGACCGGGGAACGTGATTTCCTTTGCCGGCGGCCTGCCCGATCCAGCCACCTTTCCGATCGCAGATCTCCAGGAGGTGACCCGTGAGGTCCTTGCGACCGGGGGCAGGACGGCGTTGCAGTACGCGACCACGGAGGGCGATCCTGCCCTGCGCGAGGAGCTCGTCCGATGGATGGCCAAGGACGGCATCAAGGCCGGCCGCGATGACGTCCTGATCACGACAGGCTCGCAGCAGGCGCTCGACATCGTCGGCCGCGTGCTCCTGGACCCAGGGGACGTGATCGTGGTCGAGCTGCCGACCTATCTGGGCGGGCTCCAGGCCTTCCGCAACTATGGCGTGGAGATGATCGGCGTTCAGCAAGATGACGACGGCATAGACGTGGACGCGCTGCACGGCGTCCTAGTGCGCCTGCGGAAGGAAGGCCGCCGCCCGAAGTTCCTCTATGCCGTGCCCGATTTCCAGAACCCGTCCGGGATCACCTGGAGCCGGGGACGCCGTGAGCGCCTGATCGAGCTGGCGAGCGAGTTCGATACCCTGGTCATCGAGGACAACCCCTACCGCGAGATGCGTTTCCTGGGGAGCGCTCCGCCACCGATCACCACGCTCGATGCCGAGGGGCGCACGCTATACCTTTCCACATTCAGCAAGACGCTGGCGCCCGGTCTCCGGATTGGCTGGATGGCCGGCCCCCAGCCTCTCATCGCCCGCTGCGTGACCGTGAAGCAGGCGATGGATCTCTGCGGCCCGGCGCTGACGCAGGCGATCGCGGCCGTGCTGCTGGCCCGCGGGACGCTCCTGGAGCGGCTGTCCACGGTGGTGGGGCTCTACCACCGCAAGCGGGACGTGATGATTGATGCGCTGGCGCGCGAGATGCCCGAGGGCGTGTCCTGGACGCGACCGGAGGGAGGGTTGTTCCTCTGGGTGCGTCTCCCCGAAGGCATGGACGCGGGCGCGATGCTCAAGGTCGCACTCGAGGAAGAGGCCGTGGCCTACGTTCCCGGGCAGCCGTTCCACGCCGACGGGAGCGGCCAGAACACACTGCGTCTGAACTTCTCGTATCCGTCCGAGGCCCAGATCACCGAGGGCATCGCCCGCCTGGGCCGGATCGTGCGCCGCGGCATACACGCGTCTGTCCACACAGTCCACAGGATGGGAACAACAGTTTCGGATTGACGGCTATTGGGTCGCGTGCTAGCGTCGTTGGTGTCAGCGGTACGTGGCTGGTTGAGGTGGGAGGAGGTCTCCTTCGGGAGCTACCCGGCCTAACTCGGCAGCAGGCGGCCGCTGACGCTTTCTACGGGCCCTGGAGCTTTGCCACCGCATCCCTGCCGAGCAGCACCGTGATCCCACCTCCGGGCGCCAGCGGTTCCTGCCTGAAAGCGAATCCGCCCAGCGCAGAAGCCAGCGCGCGCGCGGTGCGGAGCCGGTCCGCGCGATCAATGACGGTCGTCACCTCTGCCTGCCCCTCCGCTGCGCGCACCGTGACCATCTTGAAGCCGAGATCCCTGATTCGGGCCGCCGCCTGCTGGCCCAGGCCCGGGACGCCGCTGGCATTCCGCACCTCAACCGGCAGCGCCTTCAGATCCTCTTCGGCCAGGCCGTAGAAGAAGTCCGCGACCACCGCGCGCATCCTGACCGGATCGGGCTCCCAGTACAGGGGCGCGAAGTTGCCGGGTAGCGTTTCCACGCGCAGCGGCGTCCCGCGCGCGCGCACCGCGAACACGCCCAGGGTCATTAGTTCGGCCCGGGTCAAGTCGGTCTGCGCGTTGCGGGCGAAGGCACCCAGGAGTCGCGGGCCGGCCAGGAGCGTGGAGGGCTGCCTGAGCTGCCGGACCAGCGTCATGATCACCTGGTGCTGGCGGTTCACCCGGCCGATGTCGCCAAGGGCGTCGTGGCGGAAGCGGATGTAGCCCGCGACCTGATCACCGTTCAGCCGCTGCCGTCCCTTCTTCAAGTCCACGGTGAACCCGGCCCAGGTATCTGTGTACCGCATGTCCTTCTCGACGTCTATCTCGATGCCGCCGACCGCGTCCACCAGGCGCGCAAACGACTCGGGCCCCAGCTTGATATGGTAGTCCACCCTGACTCCCAGCAGACGTTCCACGGTCTTGACCGTCAGGCGCGGGCCGCCGTAGGCGTAAGAGGCGTTGATCTTGGTGACGCCGTGGCGCGGGATCTCCGCCCGTGTATCGCGCGGTATGGAGAGCGCGGTGATCCGCTCGCCGTCCGGGTCGAACGAGAGCAAGATGAGGGTGTCCGCCCGTGCGAAGTTCAACACCTGGCGGCGGTTGTCCAGGGTCACGTCAATGCCTATCAGGAGGACGTTCACCCGGCCGGTCAGGCGGAGCGGCCAGCCGAAGGCCTCGACGTTGCACCGCCCCACGACGGCCTCGCCCGTGCCTATGGTCACCTGGCTCAGCACGTACAGGTAGATTCCCAGCGCAAACCCGCCGGCCACCAGCACGGCGGCCGGGACGGCCCACAGGGCCACGCGCCACCAGGGCCTGCGCGGAGGCGGCGGAGGTGCCGCGGGACGCTCGGCATCCGCCGTCTCGGCGCCATGCGCGAGGTCTGGGTTGTCTGGGAGTTGCTCGGCCACGGGGCTATCTTACGGGAACCGACCGGCCCGCGCAATGAATGCCGCCTCCCACGGAGGACTTGCGGCCCCCGGTACCTAACTGTTATGTGCCGCGGAGCCGCACGGGGGGGCCGATGTTGTGAAGGAACTGCGCCTCAATGCCTACGCCAAAGTCAACCTGGCCCTGGATGTACTGCAGCGACGAGAGGACGGTTATCACGAGATCGAGACTGTCCTCCACACGATCGCGCTGCACGACTCGATCACGCTGCGCGAGTCGGGCGAGGGGATCCTCGTCACCACCGACGACCCTTCGATCCCAACGGACGCAAGCAGCCTGCTGTACCGGACGGCCGCGCTGTTGAGGGAGAAGTACGGCGTGGCGCGGCCGGTGGAGATCGAGGTGCGCAAACGCATTCCCGTGGCGGCGGGCCTGGGTGGAGGCAGCGCCGATGCTGCGATGACGCTGATCGGGCTGGCCCAGATGTGGAAGCTGCGGCTCGACCGCCGCGAGCTCTACGCGCTGGCAGCGCGGCTCGGCTCGGACGTGCCCTTCTTCCTGGGCGGCGGCGCAGCCGTTGCCCGGGGCAGGGGCGAACGGGTCCAGCCGCTCGCGCCGCTGCCGGCCACCTGGGTGGTGCTGGCCAGGCCCAGATTCCCGGTGCTGACCGAGTGGGCCTACGGGCGCATACGGCCCACAGAGATCACCGTTCGCCCAAACATCCCTCTGCTCTTGGACGCGGTGGCCCGGCGAGATCTGCCCGCGGTAGGGCGCCTGGTGGGGAACGTGTTCGAGGAGGTTGTGGCCCGCCACCATCCCATCGTTGCCGATCTGAAGGCGCAGATCCTGCGTGGTGAGGCCTATGGCGCCGCCATGAGCGGCACAGGCCCCACCGTCTACGGGTTGATGGCCAACGAGGCCGCGGCCAGGCACCTCGCCGAGGACCTTGGCGCTGGGGACAAGGTGGACATCATCGTGACGCGGACCTTCTCGGAGGAGCGCTAGTGCCTTCGGCGGTCGTGCTGGCCGGGGGAGGGCCGGAGCCGCATCTGGCCCCGGGCCTTCCGAACAAGGCGTTCCTCCAGATCGGCGGCCTGGCGCTGGTGGAGCGCGTTGTCACCGCCCTGCGGGGCATCCCCAGCATAGGAAGGATCGTGGCCGTCGGGCCACCCGGGCCGCTGGCGGCCCTTCTGGGATCTTCGGTCGAGATCGTCCCGGATCAGGGCAAGATGATGGACAACATCGTCGCGGGCGTGGCCCGGCTTCGGGATGGAGATCGCGTGCTGGCGGTGGCATCGGATCTGCCGCTGATCACGCCGGAAGCAGTGGAGCGCTTCTTGGGGCTTTGCACAGGAGACGCCGACATCTACTACGCGGTCGTGCCACAGTCCGCGATCGAGGGCCGTTTCCCCACCGCCCGCAAGACCTACGTCAAGCTCACCGACGGGACGTTTTGCGGAGGCAGCATCGTGCTCCTCGCGCCCGAGGCGCTGGAGCGGGTACGGCCGCTGATCGAGCAGGCAATCGCCGCCCGAAAGAAACCATGGCTGCTGGCCCAACTCTTTGGATTGGCGACGGTGATGCGGTTTGCCTCGGGCCGGCTCTCGATCGCCGATCTGGAGGCGCGGGCGTACGCGATCAGCGGGCTTAGCGGCCGCGCGGTGGTGCTCGACGGTCCTGAGATGGCGCTCGACGTGGACGCCGGACGGCCCGAGAACCTGGCCGCGATACGCGCGGCCCTGGAGCCACCTCCGGAGCCGTAGCCGAGGATGCCGCGCCGGAGGGACGCCAGGGCTCGTTCAGACGGGGAGCGGTCCGGCCGGCGGCTTCGTCGCGGCGAGCGCATGGTGGTGCTCGCCCAGAATCTCATGCAGTCCCCGGACCGGCTGCACTCGCTGGCCGGCTTCGCTGATCTGCTGGGCGCGGCCAAGTCCACGATAAGCGAGGACCTGGCCCTGCTGAAGGCCGCCTGCGAGCGGTTCGGTCTGGGGCGGATCGTCACAGTGCCCGGCGCCTCAGGCGGAGTCCGCTTCCGGCCGCACCGCACCTCTGCGCAGATCCGGCGCCTGGTCGAGGATCTTGTCGGGCGGCTCAGGGAGCCCGGACGGGTACTCCCCGGCGGGTTCTTGCAGATGACCGATCTCATCTTTACGCCGTCCGTGGCCGCGGAGATGGGCGAGGTATTCGCGACCCTGTTCTGGGACGCGCGCCCCGACTGCGTTCTGACCATGGAGGTCATGGGAATACCGCTGGCGCTGATGACCGCCCGCGCGTTCAACGTGCCGATGGTAACGATCCGCAGGGAAGGCAGGATCACCGAGGGCCCCTCGGTCAGCGTCAACTACCTGTCGGGATCCTCCCAGATCGTGCAGACGATGACGCTGCCGCTCCGGGCCATCCCGCAGCGCGCGCGCGTACTGTTCATTGACGACTTCCTGCGCGGAGGAGGCACTGCCCGCGGCGTGCACGACCTGATGCGCGAGTTCCAGGCTGAAGTGGTGGGCATTGGGGTATTTGTTGAAACAGAGAGGCCCGCCGACAAGATGCTGGATCGCTACCTTGCCCTGATTACCTATCGCGGCGTGGGGGCGAGCGGTGAGGCCCTGGTTGGTCCCAGCCGGTGGATCGCGGCATTGTAGGACGGTCGGGACTGGCCGCGGGGAGCGGCGCGGTGACGTTGGAGGAAATCAGGGAGGAGCTGGCGTTCTTCGATCCCGGTGTGATCCGGCTCAACCCGCCGGCAGACTTGCGCGCGATTGACCGGGCCCAGCTCGAGTTGAGAGTCAGGTTCCCGCCCTCGCTGCTGGCCGTGCTGGCGGTCTCAAACGGCGGTTTCATCGTGGGCGAGCCCGTGCTGGGCGTCCCGCCTATCCAGTCGGCACTCGACATGGTGCATGCCACCCGGCAGGCCCGGGTCCACTGGGGGCCCATCTTCTGGCCGGACGGCTGGGTCGAGATCGGCAGCGACGGCTGCGGCAATCAGTATGTGCTGTTGCTGGACCGCGAGGGCTTGGGGTGCGAGTCCCCTGTGGTTTGTCACGCAAGACGTGAAGTGGCATTATCGGGCTGACGGGAGTCCGCGCGCGCGGCAGGAAGTTGACTGGACGGACAGGAAGGTGATCGTGCACTCGGGAGCGCTGTCGCCGTGGCGCTCCAACGAGGCGTGGACGCTGGCCCACGACCCGGCCCTGATCAGGTGGCGGTGAGCCCACTCCGCCCGCATGGAGGATGAGATGAGATCAATCACACACCCACGACTCGGAGCACTCGCCGCCACTGCTGTGGCCGTCATGGTGCTCGCGGCGCCGGTCCTTCCGGCGGCGGCGCAGGCGCCCAGGCCGGTGACGCTGGTCGAGGCGCTGACGCTGGCCGCACAGAAGAACCACGGACTGCGGGTTGCGGCGGTCGAGGTGAAGATCGCCCGCGCGCAACTGGCGCAGGCAGAGGCGGCGAAATCGGGCCAGCTCACACTGTCCGCATCGTATACGCGCGTCAACGAGCGGGAAGGCGGGACGATGGTCATCCCGCCCGGGACGATTCCCGGAATCATTGTCCCGATTGTCATAACGCTGCCGGCCCCGGATCCCAACGTGTACTCCGCGGCCCTCACCTACCAGGTCCCGCTGTACAGCGGCGGTCGGATCGAGTCCCAGATCGCCCTGGCGCAGGCGAACCTGCGCGGATCGGAGGCGGCGCTGGAACGCGCCAAACAACAGCTCATACTCGACGTCAAGCAGGCGTACTTCCAAGTGCTACTGGCCCAGGCCGGCATTGAGGTGGCCTCGCGCGCGGTGACCGCCGCCGATGAGAACCTGCGCGTGGCCCGGGCGCGCGTGGCCGCGGGCGTCTCGCCCCGCTTCGACGAGGTGCAGGCAGAGGTGAGCCTGGCGAACGCCAGGCAGGGACAGATTCGCTCCCGGAACTCCCTGGCGCTGGCGCAGCACGGTCTGAACGCGCTGATGGTCCTGCCACTGGATACGGTACTGCAACCGCGCGAGACGATGACCGTCGTTCCGCTCCGCGGCGACCCCGTGGCCCTGCTGCGCCGCGCGCTCGAGGCCCGCCCCGAGCTGATCGAGCACCGCGCCCGTATTGACGTGGCACTGGCCGCGATCGAGATCGCGCGCGCGGGAGGGCGCCCTTTTGTGGCGCTTTCCGGCGGCCCGAGCTACGGAAACCCTGGCGGGTCTTCGGTGACGGCGAGCGGCTGGGCGGTCACCCTCTCGGCCACGGTGTCGCTGTTCGATGGCGGCCTAACCGCGCAGCGCGTGCGCGAGGCAGAGGCCAGGGTCGAGCAGCTGCGCGAGGCAGAGGCGCAGATCCGGCAGGGGATAGAGCTGGAAGTACGGCGCGCGCTGCTCAGCTTCTCCTCTGCGGCCGAGGAGCTGGCCGCCGCGGACAAGGCGGTCGAGATGGCCCAGGAAGGGCTACGCATTGCCAACGTCCGTTTCGCCGCCGGCGTCTCCACCAACCTGGAGGTGGTCACCGCGCAGGCCTCACTGTCGCAGGCAGAGGGCAACCGGATCCAGGCGCTCTTCAACGTGAACCTGTCGCGCGCGCAGCTCGAGCGCGCGGTCGGGGGCGCGGTGGAGTAAGATGGCGACGCTTCGGGATAGGCGGTGCTGTGGAGTAGGACGATGACGCTCCGGTGTCGGCGGCGCGGTGGATCCGGATGATGACCCTACACGGGCGGCGGGTCCCCCTCGTTCCCCTGGTGCTGGTGGCCGCGCTGGCAGCCTACGGCGCGGCGCAATACCTGGCAGGCCGCAACGCGGTCAACGGTGCGATCATCGAGGGCTCCGGCACCATAGAGGCCACGCAGGTTCACATCGCCGCCAAAACCCCGGGGCGCGTCCTGGAGGTGCTGGTCGGCTCAGGTGACGAGGTAGCCGCCGGGGCTGTGCTGGTCCGCTTCGACAGGCAGGAGGTGGATGCCCAGGTCGCTCAGGCCGAGGCGGCCGTGTCCGCGGCCCGGGCGCGCCTCTCACAGGCCGAGGTGGCGCTGCGCGCGCAGCGCCAGCAGTCCCCGGCCACAATAGACCAGGCCGAGGCAGCGCAGAACGCTGCTCAGGCCCGGGTTCCCCAGGCCAGGGAGGTCGTGGAGCTTCAGCAGGCACAGTCCGAGCAGCAGATCGCGCAGGCTAAGGCCGCCGTAGCTCAGGCCGAGGCGTCGCTGGCCGCGGCCGCGGCCGGCCGCGGGGCTGTGCGGGCAAACCTACGGAAGGCCGAGGCGGACCTTACTCGCGCCGCGGCGTTGTTCCGGGAGGGCGCGGTGGCCGCCCAGGCAGTGGATGCCGCGCGGGCCGCGGTGGACGTGCTGGCGGCACAGGAGGCCGCGGCCGCGGCCCAGGAGGTTGCCGCGCGCCGGCAGGTCGAACAGGCGCGCGCAGCGCTGGAGCTGGCGCAGGCCGGAGCCCGACAGACATCCATCCGGCGGCAGGACGTGGCCGTGGCCCAGGCCCAAGAGGCCCAGGCTCAGGCGGCCTACGCCGGCGCCAAGACCGCCAAGGATCTGGTCGCGCAGCGCGAAGCGGAAGTCGCGGTCGCCCGCGCCGCGCTGGCGCAGGCCGAGGCCTTGCTGCGCTACGCGCAGTCCGTGCGGGCCAACCTGATCCTGACGTCCCCGATCAGTGGCTTGGTGCTCTCCCGAAGCGTCGAGCCGGGCGAGATCGTCGGAGCCGGAGTACCGGTTCTCACCGTGGCCGATCTGCGCGCCGTGTGGCTCCGCGTCTACGTGCCCGAGGCCCGCCTGGGCAGGCTGCGTGTGGGGCAGCGCGGCGAGGTGTTCGTGGATGCGTTTCCAAGCCGGGCTTTTGCCGGCCGGGTGTCCGAGATCGCAAGCCAGGCCGAGTTCACCCCCCGCAACGTGGCGACCCAACAGGAGCGCGCCAAGCTGGTGTTCGCGGTGCGCCTGACACTGGAGAACCCCGACGGCCTGCTCAAGCCCGGTATGCCGGCCGACGCGAGGATTCAGTCAGGCACATCGCCGTGACCGGCGCGGCAGGTGCGGGCGCGGCAGGGACCGCCGTGAGGCATGCGCGCGTCACCTGACGCGGCCATCGCCACCGAGGGCCTTAGCAGGTCGTTCGGCCCGGTCACCGCCGTTGACCGGATCTCCTTCAGCGTGGCGCCCGGCGAGGTATTCGGCCTCATCGGTCCGGACGGCGCCGGCAAGACCACCCTGCTGCGCCTGCTGGCCGGGATCCTCGACCCCTCAGAAGGCAGTGCCACGGTCGCGGGCGCCGATGTCCGCACGCAGCCCGAACTGCTCCGCCAGCGCATAGGCTACATGCCCCAGACGTTCGCGCTCTACCGCGACCTGACAGTGGGCGAGAACCTGCATTTCTTTGCCGAGGCCTACCAGGTGCCACGCGGCGAGATCGCTTCACGCACCGAGCGACTTCTGGATTTCAGCCGGCTCGGGCCGTTCGCGCGCACGCTGGCCGAGCACCTCTCGGGCGGGATGCGCCAGAAGCTTGCGCTGGCGTGCACGTTGATACACGAGCCCCGCCTGCTGCTGCTCGATGAGCCCACGACCGGCGTGGACCCGGTCTCCCGGCGCGAGTTCTGGAGCATCCTGTACGACCTCAACCGTCGGGGCACCACGGTGCTGGTGGCGACGCCCTACATGGACGAGGCGGACCGCTGCTCGCGCATTGGCTTCATGTACGGGGGACGGCTGCTGTCGGTGGCGCCTCCTGAAGGCATGAAGGCGCGGATGCAGGGCGAGGTCCTGGAGATCGTGGCCGAGCCACGCCGGCGCGCGCTGGCGGTCGCGCTCGGTGTCGAGGCGGTGCGCACAGGCAGCATCTTCGGAGACACCCTGCACCTGACCGTGCGCGACGCCGCCGCGGCCGAACCCCAGGTGCGTGCCGCCTTCGACCGGGCGGGCATCCCGTTGCGGTTGCTGCGCGTGGCCCCCGCATCCCTGGAGGATGTGTTCATCTCGCTCATGAGTCAGGCAGGCCGGTAGGATGGCCCCCGAAGCCGCGGTGGTGGCGCGCGGGCTGACCAAGCGGTTCGGCGACATGATCGCCGTGAACGGGATCAACCTCGAGATCCACCGCGGTGAGGTCTACGGCTTCCTGGGTCCCAACGGCGCAGGAAAGACCACCACAATCCGCATGCTCTGCGGCATCATGGATCCCACGGCCGGAGAGGCGCGGGTACTCGGGTTCGACGTGCGCAGCCAACGCGAGGCGCTGAAGGCGCGCATCGGCTACATGAGCCAGCGGGCCAGTCTCTACGCCGACCTTACCGTTGTCGAGCAACTGCGTTTCTATGCCAGGATCTACGGGCTCGACACCAGCGCGGCACATGAGAAGGTCGGCTCATGGATCGAGTCGTCCGGCCTGGCCGGACGCGACCGCGACCTGGTCTCCACGCTCTCGGGAGGATGGCGGCAGCGTCTTGCCCTGGGCTGCGCGGTGATGCACCACCCAGACCTGCTGCTGCTGGACGAGCCCACCTCGGGCGTGGATCCGCTGTCGCGCCGGCAGTTCTGGGACCTGATCTACCGATTTGCCGATGAGGGCACGACCGTTATGGTTACCACCCACTACATGGATGAGGCCGAGCACTGCGACCGGCTGGCTTTCATCTACGGCGGCCGGATCGTCGCCGAGGGCGCGCCCGAGGAGATCAAACGCCGGCACATGCCGGGTTTGCTGATACGGGTGGTCTGCCGGGAGTGGATGCGCGCGTTCGACTTCCTCCGCCTCTCACCGCGCGTGCGGAGCGCGGCGCTGTACGGCACCGCGATCCACGTTCTGGTGTCGCGGGCGGAGGGGGCGGGAGAGGCGCAGGGAGCCGCGCAGGCGCAGGCGGTAGATGCGCTGGCCCGCGACCTCGCCGACGCGGGCATCCAGGTGGACGCGATCGCGCCGATTGCTCCCTCGCTGGAGGACATATTCGTGAGCCTGACCGGCGATGCCTCGGGAGGTGGGCCAGATGGGTAGGCGCCTGGGCGCAATCATCGTCAAGGAGTTTATCCAGCTCGTGCGCGACCCGCGCACGCTGGCGATGGCACTCCTGATGCCTGTGATCCAGTTGCTGCTGTTCGGGTATGCGATCGCCACAGATGTGGAGCGTCTTCCGACAGTTGTCGTTGACCACTCCAGGACGCAGGAGAGCCGCGCGCTCGTGGAGCGATTCGAGGCCAGCCGGTACTTCCTGGTGAACTACCGGGACGACAGCCTGCGCTCTGCCGAGGACCTGGTCCAGCGCGGCAAGGCCCGGGTGATCATCGCGGTCCCGCCGGACTACGCCGACCGGCTGCGCCGCGGCGTCACCGCCCGCGTGGCGGTGATCGTGGACGCCTCCGACCCCCTGGTGGCCCGCACCGCCCTGTCCACGGCCGAGGCCATCGGCCAGGTGACGTCACTGGAGATCGTCGGCCGCATGCTCGGGGGCACCGGCGCGCGCGTGCCCGTGGAGGTGCGCACGCAGGCTTGGTACAACCCCGACCTGCGCAGCGCCAACTTCATGGTGCCCGGGCTGCTGGCGGTGATTCTACAGTTGATCACGACGCTCCTGACCGCGATCGCAATCGTGCGCGAGCGGGAGCTGGGGACTATCGAGCAGCTCGTGGTCACGCCGATCCGCAAGGGCGAGCTGATGCTGGGGAAGATACTGCCCTACGTGATCCTGGGCTACGTTGACATCACGCTGGCCCTGCTGGTGGCGGCCTACTGGTTTGAGGTGCCCATACGCGGCAGTCTGCTGCTGCTCTATTCGGTCACGGTCTTCTTCTACTTCTCGACGCTAGGGCTTGGGATACTGGTGTCCACCATTTCACGCACCCAGCGCCAGGCGATGCAGGGCGTGTTCTTCATCTTCTTGCCCTCTATTTTGATCTCGGGCTTCATGTTCCCGCGCGAGGGGATGCCGGTCTTCATCCAGTGGCTCGGCTACGGGCTGCCGATCACATACTTCCTGGTGATCGTGCGGGGGATCATCCTCAAAGGGGTGGGCCTCGTGGCCCTTTGGGATCAGATCGTGCCGATGGCGCTGCTGGGCGCGGCGTTCTTCGCTGTGAGCGTGGCGAGGTTCCAGAAGAAGCTGGAGTAGGGGGGCGTGCGGGGCGATTGACACAACTGGGGATGAGGGTTACCATCAAGGATGGCGACGCGGGGTGGAGCAGTCCGGTAGCTCGTCGGGCTCATAACCCGAAGGTCGCAGGTTCAAATCCTGCCCCCGCTACCAAGTTCAAACGCAGATAGGGCGCGGGTTTCGACTCGCGCCCTGTCTGCTTCCCCAACGCGCCGAAGAGCCAGTCTGCTGCCGGTCGTTGCCGGGCACACGCACCTCCCGCCTGGATGTCGCCGCACTCTCCCCGAGATTCGCGCTTGACAGGAGGTCTGTTGAGCGCGAGTGAATCTTTCTGGAAGGTACATCGGTCTTCCCGGCTGAGCACGGCGATGCCTGTGCCGCGCCAAGATCAAGAGAGACGGCCAGGGGCCGCTGGCCGGACGGGACGGCCTGGCGGAACTTAAGGGAGTTGGGGTATGACAGTATGGGAGAGCCCAGGGAGCGCCCCTGGGACACCCTCGACGCCATCGAGCGATGCTGCGGCCGCGACAAGGCGGCTTTTTGTCCGGAGCAGTTGAGAAAGGGCTGAGTCGTGCCGAAGCTGGGGGAGGCCCGCATGACCAATAGCACCGGCGCCACCGTCGGCTATGAAGCCCAACTCTGGCGCATGGCCGACGCCCTTCGGTTATCCTGTGAACGAGGGGGCATGGTCCCGCAAGTCGAACGACGCCGGGCCGATCCAGAAGTGCTGTGCCGCCGTCTCGGAGTGCGCCGGCTGGACCTCCTCAGTCCGGGCTGTGCCGAGCGTGACTTCGGGCGGCTTGAGACCAACAAGTGCTTCCACATGGCCCTGGCGCCAGGGAGTTGAGCGATGGCGAAGATCACCTTGGACAGAGAAAAGATCGCCGCCTTCTGTCGGCAACACCACGTCCGACGGCTGGCACTGTTCGGATCCGCACTGCGTGAGGATTTCGGGCCCGAAAGTGACATCGATGTGCTAGTGGAGTTTGAACCGGGCCACACCCCCGGGCTCCTCGGCATCGCCCGGCTGGAAAGGGAGCTGTCAGCCACCCTTGGTGGGCGCAAGGTCGATCTGCGCACACCTGAGGATCTCAGCCGGTATTTCCGGGAGGATGTCCTCAAGGAGGCGCAGGTGCAGTATGCGGAAAGATGATGTCGTGCACCTCCAGCATATGCTCGATGCAGGACGCGAAGCGCTTGGGTTCGCGCGCAGCCGCTGCCGATCTGACCTGGATGGCGACCGGATGCTGGTCCTGGCCCTCGTCAAGGACGTAGAGATCATCGGCCTGGACGTTCTCTGGCAAACGGTCCAGCAGGATCTGGCACCGTTGGTAACCGCGTTGGAAGAGGCCTTGAAGATGAGGTGAAGGCTGTGTCCCGAACGACGAGGAATCCGAGGCAGACCGCTACGGGCGCCACCGTCGGCTACGAAGCCCAGCTCTGGCGCGCCGAACGTGCGCAAGGCGCCGACCCCGAGGACCCCGACGAGTACCGTGCCGCCGGCGTCTTCTGGGTCCCGCCCGAGGCCCGCTGGGCGCGCCTCCAGGCCCGCGCCCGGCAGCCCACGATCGGGCAGGTCGTGGACGAGGCGATGGAGGCCGTCGAGCGCGACAACCCCTCGCTCAAAGGCGTCCTCCCCAAGGACTACGCCCGCCAGGCCCTAGACAGGCAGCGCCTGGGACAACTGATCGACCTGGTCGCCAACATCCGCGTGGGCGACGCCGACGCCCGGGCCAAGGACGTGCTCGGCCGCGTTTACGAGTACTTCCTGGGCCAGTTCGCCAGCGCCGAGGGCAAGAAGGGCGGCGAGTTCTACACACCCCGCTGCGTCGTGCGCCTGCTGGTCGAGATGCTCGAGCCCTTCCGGGGCCGCGTCCACGACGTCATCGGGCTGCGCGTCGTCGAGGCCGTCGATCGCGGGGGGCAATTCCAACCCTGCATTCCGTAGCAGTTCCAATCGCATCATCAGACCGTTCCAAGAGTTCTTCCTATGTGGCAGCGGGGTCCCCTGGTTCAGAGCGCAGAAGGAGACCTCTGGGTGGACTCCCACGATTCGCCGGTCTGAAGCCAGGCGGTCCACCTCGAACGTAGGTGCTTCCAGTGCCGGCCGGGGCGGCACGAAGAACACGCTGTTTCGTCGGGGGCCGAGGATGCGGCGGGCCTCCTCGTCAGCGCGCCGGCGCCCTCGCGGCAGCAGTCCAATAGGGATGTCGACGGCAATGACGGCAGCCGTGGGGAATCCCCACAGTACGCCTTGGAACCCAGAGAAGAAGCGCGCTTCCGCGTACCTGTCACCGGCCAGACGCACCGCCATCCAGCCACCCGGGTGCCGTCTACACCTACGACCTCGACCGCCATCGTCTCACGTTGACGGCTTCACTTCTGTCCCGTACCCTGTCTGACCCTCCGCCACAGCCAGGCGGAGACCGGGCGCCGCTTCAGCGGCGCCGATAGCCTCCACGAGCAGCTGTGCGTCGGCGCCTGGAAGTTCGAGCGACGACGTCTGCAGGGCTGTGCCCCACTTCTCGTCCTTGCGCGGCAGGAAGGCAAGCCGATGGATGAATGGTCTGAAATCGATGGGCGTTCCGGGATTGACGATCGCCTCGAAGTCAATCCGGCAAGGATACTGCCGGTCGGCCCAGTTGGCCTCGGACGAGCGATACACGGGCGTGGTGACGCACGCCACCGCGCCGAGCTTGTGCTGGACCTTGATGTAGAAGATCAGGAGGTCGCCGGGCTTGATCTCGCTGATGCGCATGTAGTTCTCATCACCCCATCGCCGGCGGCCCAGGCATGCGAAGTAGTTCTCCAGTGAGGTCACCAACAGCCACTTCCGCCCAGGCCCCGCGGTGAGGTGCCCCAGCATCGTTCGCTGTACGAGCTCGCGGGCGCGCCGGAACTCCGGTGAGTGCCGCATCTGCCGCCACAGCCGCTCGCGGGCGCTCTGATCGGTGCGGTAGGCGTTGACGATCTCCTTCGTGAGGCCCATCACGCGAGGTGATTGCCAGAGGTTCCGAAAGAATCCGTCCAGGTCGCTGGCCGGCGGTTCCTGGAGTCCACCGGTGAGGACCACGTTGAGCTCGACATTCCTGGTCAGGGCAGGGCCGGTTAGGTTCGAAGAGCCAACGACGGCCACGAAGTCCGATCCGGCGGGGCGTGCAGGGCTTCGAGCGCCTCGACCTGGGTCAGCCCGAAGTCGGTCACCGCGATCACCTGAAGCTGGCGCATGGGCCGTTGCAGCAGGCGGAGTTCGTCGGCACCGCTCTGCCTGACGAAGGCGGACGCGATCCTGACGCTGTCAGATTCGGCGATCAGGGTCTCAAGAGCAGACCGCGTGGCCTCGGCTGTGGGCAGGACCCGGACGTTCACCTGCAGCCCTCGGTGACTGTTCCGCTGGGGTGGTTCTTCCAGGGGGTCGGTACTCCTGCATCCGTCTCGGGCGGCGCGCCAGGTAGGGGGAGAGCCAGGCTGGACCGAGGATGGCCCGTTGGCTCTTAGATACGACGAGGCTCATGTCCATACAGCGACCTTGGTTGGGAACCGGTGCTCTGGCGAAACACCGCGCGCCTTCGGTCTGTCGACGCCGCGGTTTCACTGCATGGCCGAGGGGACGGCCTTCCCAAGTAGGCGCCAGCGTGAAAGCGATCCAGGCCAGACACCCCGTGGTTGCCGGAGATGGCTATCGCGTTGGGACGATTTCGAGGGCCGAGTCGTATGTGTCGCCCGCGAGTCTGCGCAGACCACGATCGAATGTGGCCAACACGGCTTTGCGGCGACCCGCCAATGCCAGGAGGTAGGCGTCGGTGAGTTGCCGGTAGCCGTGCAACCCGGGTTCCATTCCCCTGACGGCAGCCGGCACTTGGAGGCTCTCCGTCCAGAACTCGTGAGCCGGGTGCTTCAAGTTCTTAGCAAGTAGCGCGACCGCCTCGGCCGGCGTGAGAGCGTCGCGTGAGAAGGCGAGGTTGGAGACGATTCGAATGAAGCCCAGCTGTGTGAGCGGGCATGTCGCCCAGTGGGCATTCGCACGAGCGCGAAACCATCGATGGGCGGCCTCGTGGTGTTCGTGCGCCGGCCAAAGCAGTGCCGTCAGGATGTTGATGTCGAGGAGCGCCGTCTTCACGGAAGTTCTTCGCGCAGGCGGTCGACAAGCGCCGCCGTAACCATGGGCGATCGCCGGTTCAGGCGGACCACGTGAAGCCCGTTCCGATCCTCGGTCACAAGAGAGCGCTCAGCCGCCTGCCTGACCAGTTCGCTGACGGCCTGACCCAGCGTCATCCGGTGGCGCACGGCATGCATCTTCGCGACCTTCATCGCATCGTCTTCGATCGTCAGAGTTGTCCTTGGCACGTCAGCATCGTACCACGACCTTGATGCTTTTGGCTAGGGCCTCGCATCATTCGGCGCCGTCTTCACGGCTGGAGGTAGGCGGCCATGCTGTGGCGCGCCGCGAGTTCATCTTGACCTCCCCCCGCTACCGAGTTTCGTGAGTGCTACGCCAGAGAGGGATCGCACAGGAGCCATACCCCCCTAGCATCGAAATGTCAGATTGCGCCGCCTGGGAATGGCGTGAGGGGAACTCGTTTCGGGACTTGGGAGGCAGACTGGATATCCCGCGGGTGTGGAGCGATGGACAAGACTCCTGTCCAGGTTTGTCAGATCAAGGTAACGTTGCAGGGAAGCAGGCCACCGATCTGGAGGCGGTTCCAGGTTCCGGGGAGTGTCACCCTGTACAGGCTACACCGGGTGCTTCAGGTCGTGATGGGTTGGACGGATTCACATCTCCATCAGTTCATCGTGGGTGAGATCTACTATCGGGTGCCCGATCCTGACGACATCCCTGCAGAGAGCTTCGAGGTGAGGGATGAAAGACGCGTGAGATTGCGGGATGTGGTTCTCGGGACACCTGCCAAGTTTGTGTACGAGTACGACTTCGGCGACTGCTGGCGTCACGACGTCCTGGTCGAAGGGGTGCAAGAGCCCAAGGCTGGCATTCAGTACCCCGTCTGTCTTGCTGGGAAGCGCGCGTGCCCGCCCGAGGATTGCGGCGGGATCTGGGGATACGCCGATTTCCTCCACGCAATCAGCGACCCACGCCACCCGGAGCATGGGAGCATGAAGGAATGGATCGGTGGCGCCTTCGACCCCGCGGCATTCGACCTAGAGGAGGTCAACGCCGCGTTGCGCAGGATGAGGTGAGTCGGCGAGATTCGGCTCG